>NZ_JAENWL010000246.1 GCF_016650095.1 Clostridium sp.
TAGTGCTTATTTCTAATTTCTACATAACTCAAAATGCTATCACATAATTACATGTAAATTGCATGTAAAAAAAACCCAGTATAATAAAAAATTATACTGGGTTTGTAAACAACCTGAGAGCACTTATCAATAAGTGCTCTCTTTTCGCTATATTTTCATGCCACTTGAATCTATCTTCTAGATTTAGCAACCTCAATATTTACTTTTCTACTATTTAACTTCTTGCCTGAACTGTTGCTTAGGATAGCATCAACTAAGTTTCCTGGTACATCTAAAAAAGAAAATTTATCTAAAATATCGATACGGCCAAGCTCATTTTTATTAAGATTAGCAGTCTCACATAAGAAAGATATGATATCTTTAGTCATAACTTCATCCATTCTTCCTATAGAAAGGAATAGTCTAACATTATCAGATGTTGTTGTTACAGTATCATCTGCATAGTTGTAGTTAACTTCTTTATCAAAAATAATTTTTATTAGAGAAGCAGCTACATCTTCATTACCAAATTCTTTTATAAGCTTATGACCTAGTGGAAGAAAATTTTCATATAAGTTTTCTTCTAAAACTAATTTTATAGAATCTAAAATAGTTTCAGATTTTGCTGCAAAAACATCAGGTATGCTTGGAACAGCTTTTTTAGTAATTACACTTTTAGTATCCCGTTCAATCTGTCTTATAGCAGAGGCTTCTCGTCTTGTAATAAGACTATAAGCTGTGCCTTCTTTACCAGCTCTGCCAGTTCTTCCAATTCTATGGATATAAGATTCACTGTCTTGTGGCAAATCGTAGTTTATTACATGAGTAACATCCTCAACGTCAATTCCTCTTGCAGCTACATCAGTTGCAATTAAGAAATTCAAATTACCATCTTTGAATTTTTTTAGAGTGCTCATTCTCTGACTCTGTTTCATATCTCCGTGCATACCTTCTACGGTATAACCTCTTGGTTGTAATGCATCTACTAATTCATCTACACCTTTTTTAGTTTTACAGAATAATATACAAGTCTTAGGAGCATCGACATCAAGAATTCTACAAAGTGATTCAAATTTATTTTTTGTATTTACTTCATAATAATATTGCTTAGTTTTAGAAACAGTTAAAGATTTCTTTTCTATTGCAATAATCTTTGTTTCAGGATGCATATATTTTTTTGACAATATTTTAATAGCTCTTGGCATAGTAGCTGAGAAAAGTAAAGTCTGTCTATCTTCACTTAAATTACTAATAATACTTTCAATATCTTCAATAAAGCCCATGTTTAACATTTCATCAGCTTCGTCTAAAACAAGAAACTTAGCATTGGCGAGTTTTAAAGTACCTTTTCTAATATGGTCTAGTAATCTTCCTGGAGTTCCAACTACAATATCTACGCCTCTTTTTAGAGCTGATATTTGTCTGTCAATGGATTGACCACCATAGATTGGTAATATTTTAACTCTTTCATGTTTTGCTATACGTGAAAGTTCTTCAGCAACTTGAACAGCAAGCTCTCTTGTTGGAGACATTATTATTGCTTGAACTTTTCCAGTTGATTTTTCCATTCTACTTAAAATAGGTGCACCAAAGGCTAATGTTTTACCAGTTCCTGTTTGAGCCTGACCTATAATATCAAAGCCTTCTAATACAACTGGAATAGCTTTTTCTTGGATGTCAGACGGATATTCAAATTTCAAGTCTTGTATAGAGTGCAATACTGACTCGCTTAGTCCTAGTTCTTCAAATTTAAGTTTGGTAGTGGTAGTTTTATTCATTAAAATTCCTCTTTCTTTTCATAAAGTATCAAATACATCTCATATTAAAGTACATACAGAATAATAAATATTAAACTAAAAAGCAAATTAAAATTGCTTTTTTATAATTATTTTAAAAAATTCCTCAAAATTGAGTTCTTCTCAATAACATAAATAAGAGGTAATCCAATTCCATAACAGCAGACAAATTCTCCCCATGCAACTTGCAGCATACAAAGTAAAAGGGGCATGTCTTTAAAATATAAAAGCTTTAACAGTATGCCTATAATAATGGCATTAACTACTACCGCCGGTAATGGAGCAAGTATTCTTTTGAATTTCAGTTTGCTTTTACCAATATAGTAAGTTGAAATCGCGGCTATAAATGTTGCAAGGGAACCGAAAATCATATCCATAATACCTAGTGGACTTATGATATTAGAAACTATACAACCAATTACCAGCCCTGGAATAGAAAAGGATGCAAAGTAAGGTAGGATAGTAAGTCCTTCAGCAATACGATATTGAATAACTCCAAAGCTAAGAAACGATAAGCTTAGAGTCAAAGCTGCATAAATAGCAGCTACCATTGCTGCAAAAACAATTCTTCTTATTTTTACGGACAAGGTTCCTTCATTTAATTTAATATTCATTTTTATGCCTCCGTAGTTTTATTTTAAGACAGGATGGTTACGAACTGTCTATACGTATTCGACCGAACCTCAATTATAGTGCATATTTCTGATTTGGTCAACATATTTTTATTATTACATATCAAATTTTGCAGATTACAATATAATATGTCTAAATTTCAAGAAAAATATAATGTTAAGCAGTAATGGTTAAAAGTGTGGTATAGTTAAGATATATATACTTTTTATTTTTGAATGCTCGTCAATCATTTGTAAATTACCTGTTTTATGGTAAGAATTTAAAAAAGGTATGAAATATTGTGTAGGTGATTATTAATAACACAGTTATGTTTAAAGGAGAATATTATGAGTAAAGAAATTTTTAATACGAAACAAACGCAGTTAAGTAATGGGATTAAACTTATTACTATTAAAAAGGATAGTCAAATTGCCGCAGTTCATGCTGCAATTAATATAGGTTCGCTTTTTGAAGAAAAAAATGAAAAGGGAATAGCCCATTTTATAGAGCACATGCTTTTCAAAGGGACTGATAGTAGAACTAATGAAAAGTTAAACAGTGATTTAGAAAATTTAGGCGGAGAATATAATGCATATACGGATTTTAATTGTACAGTATATAGCGCTACAATTTTAAGTGAAGAATTAGAGAATGGAGTGGAACTGCTTGGGGACATGCTTTTAAATTCAACCTTTCCAATTGATGAAATTGAAAAGGAAAGGGGAGTAATACTCGCTGAAATTAGAACAATCAATGATGACATTGAGGACTTAAGCTTTAAGAGGGTTAATGAGATTGCGTTTAAATATAGTCCACTTAGGGAAGATACTATAGGTAATGAAAACGTAATAAAAAAGGTTGCAAGGAAGCAACTTGTTGATTTTTATAATAAATATTACTTGCCGAATAATTCTTTTGTATCTATTGTATCTCCATATGAACATGAGGACATAATAAATATGGTGAACAAATATTTTGGTAATTGGACTAAGAAAAGTTTTGAGAAGAAAAAAATATTATATGAACATCAGCAATTTGTAAAAACAATCTCGTATAAAAGAGAAATTGAGCAAAGTACCATACTTTATTTATATACATTCAATGGACTATCTAAAGATGAGGAATTGGCTCTTAGGATACTAAACTATAAATTTGGAGAAAGCTCTAATTCTATATTATTCAGGGAACTAAGGGAAGAGAGAGGATTGTCTTATGATGTTTACACTCATTTAGATACCTCAAATAACGTTAAAACACTATATATTTACACATCAGTGGCAGAGGCAAATGTAGATGAGGCCATAGAAGTAATTGATACTGCTATAGTGGATATTAAAAGTGAAAAAATAGTTTTTGATGATAGCACAATAGCTCTCATGAAAAAGATATTAAAAACTGCCATAGCATCAACCCTAGAGGATTCTACGGATCTTGGTAATTATGTAATTCATCAGGCTATGGACGATGAAGATATATATCAGTTTACTGAAGATATGAAAAATATGGGGAATGTTAAGAGTGAAGACTTATATAATGTTTCTAGAAAAGTATTACAAAAGCCAGCAATTCACATATTTTTACCAGAAAAGAGAGGTTAGTATTGAATACTATTATAACAAGAATTGAAGTGCAAAAGAAAAATAAGAATAGAGTTAACATTTACATGAATGATGAATTCGCTTTTGCTTGTGATGCGCAGCTTGTATATATTCATAATATTACAAAAGGTAGAACCATGGAGAAAGAGAATTTAGAAGATATAGTTAATGAAGATAATTATATAAAAGGGAAAAACGCTGCACTTCACTTTTTAGAAAGAAGTTTTAAGTCTGCGAAACAAGTAGTGGATAAGTTAACGTTCAAAGAATTTGATGTTAAAACTATAGATAGAGTAATGGAGTTTTTAAAGCAGTATGATTTTGTTAATGATGAACGGTTTGTGGAATTATTTATAAAAGAAAAAATAAAATGTAATGGAAAAAATAAAATTAAGTTTGCACTACTAAAAAAGCTTCTTCCAAAAGAACTTATCAAAGAAGGACTTGATAAAATAACCTCTGAGGAGCAAATGGAAATAGCTTTGAAACTTGGTGAAAAAAAGATCGTGACATTATCTAAGAGTGAAAAGGATACAAGAAAGCTTTATAAAAAAACGTCAGATTATTTAGCTCGTAGTGGATACGATTTCGAAATAATCAAAGAGGTTTTGGCTAAAGTTACTCAAAAGGACGACATAGATGATTATGAAGAAAAAATACCGGAAGATACTTATGAAGAAGATTATGACAAATTGTGTGAGTTAGCTAGTAAAAGATATAACATATTAATTAAGTCTGAGCCTACGAAAATAAAGCTATATAAGAAGCTAGGAGACTATCTTTTAAGGCGAGGCTTTAAATGGGAGCAAATAAAAAAAGTATTAAGAGATTTAATTAATGGCATGGATGATGTTTAGGTAGGTAATAATGAAAGCAGGTGATATAATTGTTTAGTCAACCATTGAGTTTAATTTTACTACTGGTATTTGTATATCCTGTAATTAGTGGATTTATATCTAAATTTTCGTCTGAACATTTAAAAGGAGCTATTGATGGAGTTTTCCAAAGTGTTTCTTTTTTAATTTCATTATGTTTAGGTATTTATTTTGCTAAAAAAGTTTTTATTCAGCATGATGTAGGTATGTATGAAAAAATATATAATAATATTCCGTTAAAGGCTATAGAGTTTATTAATGATAAACCATTAGTAATTTATATGTTAATTATGCCAATAGTGGTACTAATAATTTATAGCACAATAAATTTCGTAATTAATGTTATTAGCCGCATTACGGTTTATCCTTTATTCGATAGTATAGAGCATAAGTTAAAGCAAAAAAGTGATTTTTTTAATAGAGTTGTAGGCGCAATATTTCAAGTGCCTAAAGCGATATGCTATGTAATAGTTATTACTTTCATATTGAATTTTATGTCATTTCTTAAGATAACTGATGCATATAATACATATTTGGAAGAATCACAGATATATACTTATATATCCAAAGAAGTAGTTATACCATTGACTAATTCAACGCTTGCAAAAAAGCTTCCTAATATTGTTAATAATTCTTTTAAAATTGTTGTTAAGCAACCAACTACTTCAGAAAATAATTCACAAAACAAGAAAAATGTTATAACTTATTATAATGGGATTACGCTTGAGCAAGGAGTTAAATCTAATGATGAGATTAATAAGGTTGCAGTTAAGCTAGTACAAGACAAAAGTGGAACAAGAGAAAAAGCCAGGGCTATTTATAATTGGGTAGGTAGCAAAATAGTTTATAATGATGAAAAAGCA
>NZ_JAENWL010000274.1 GCF_016650095.1 Clostridium sp.
TAATTGAAGGTAGCTATAAACTAACAACATCTGAGAATAGGTTGATAGACCTTGCATTATCAAATCTTGAAGTTGTAATGTTAGATAAAAATTTATCTGCTGAAGATGTAAAGTCACTTATAAAACAAAAGGATTTTGAATTACTTTATGTATATGTTTCAGATTACAAAAAGGAATATAACATTAAAAACAATACTATTTACTCTGAGTTAGTAGCGACCGCAAACAGGCTATATAACAGGAATATTACATATGTTGAAAATAATGATTTAATTAAAAAAAGATGGGTTATAACATGTAAGATAGCTGAGGACAGAAACGCAGTTGCTCTCCAGTTTCATCCTGATTTAATTTCTGATTTATTAGTATTTAAAAGTGATTATACAAGATTCGATTTTGATGTTAAGAAATATATAAGAAGTTACTATGCTTGTAGAATATATGAATTATTAAAGCAGTATCAATCATTTGGGAAAAGAGTATTTGAAGTGGGGCAATTGAGGTTTTTGTTGGGAATAGAGGATACCGAATACCCTCAGTACTCTAATTTTAAACAAAGAATTTTAAAACCTGCTGTAATGCAGATTAATAAAGTTACAGACCTGTATATAGAACTAGACGACAGCCTATATAAAGTGAATAAAAAAGTTGAAAAGGTAAAATTTAAAATGGTGAAACAATCAGTAAACTTCCAAGGTAAGGAACAAATAAGTTTCCTTGATAATCCCGATACAGTTCCGTCGGGATATAATGAATACAACGTTGTAAAAGAGTTCAAAGAACTTCTAGGAGTTACAATAAGTCCTAAACAAATTGATAAACTTGTTGAAAAGACATCTATTTCAATTAAAAAAAATCAGTTAAATGTATCTATCAGACAGTACATAAAAGAAAAGAAATTAGTAATAGATGAGTATGGAAAGAAAAACGAGATAAAATCTTATTTAGGTGCTATGATGAGAGCAATAGAAGGAAACTGGACTTTGGCATATAAAAAAACCAAGGGTGGGTTTAATGATTATGAACAAAGAGAATATGATTTTGATGATTTAGAAAAAAAGCTATTAGGATGGGATGTTACTAATGATAATAATGTAGGTATAGATGCTCAAAGTACTTCATTTGACGAAGTAGCCTCAGATAAAGAGTAACCCAACATAATCCTCGCATTTGTATAATTAAACAATTTGTACACAACAAAAACCTACCTATTAAGATTCTGGTTTATATGTATTTCAATACATTATGAATTAAAAGGGTAGGTTTTTGTTGTGTATGACCTATTTTAATTTAAAAAGGTAGGAATGTGTTGTGTTAAAATTCTTAAAAGGTAAGTTATTGTTATAGATGATATAAAAGCGAGGAAACTGTTGGGGATAAAAATTTAATAGAATTTTTATCAGAGAAGTATAATAAAAACATATCTAATTGATAGTTAGAAGAAAATATGGATCAGTATATTTAGAGAAATAAAACAAATCAATTTTAAAAAACAGATGAAGTAAAACAAGAAAGTTTAGAGCTTTTTATCCTTCATAAGGTAGTTTTTAAAAGTATACAAAGAAATATAGTGCTAGTAATTAAAGTTACTATAATGATACCAAATGGAGTATAGGGCATGTTTTCTGCACTATATGGAATGAGGTAGTATATTTAAATGATACGTAAAGTACATGTATTCAAAGTGCAAATAAGATGGGATAAGGGTTAGAATCTCTTTACACTAGATATTTAAAGGAGGGTATTCATAATGAAAATAATAGCAGGTATAGCAGATAGCTACGGGTTATATACTCTTCATAAAAAGTATAGTAGAGAAGATCAGTTTAATTATGTGGAAGAAAATGTTTCAACACTTAATAGTGATTACTTAGAATTTTATAAAAAGACAACTTTACCAAAAGTATATTATGAAAAAGATAAAATTGAAAATAATTATGAAACAGGTAAAATAAAATTTTTAAGTGAAGTGGAAAATGGGAATAGTAATAAAAATGCCATATTTCATTATAGAAAAAATTTAGTTGCAGATAATAATATAAATATTATTTTTGTACATGGATGGAGAGCAGATAATCTAGATAGATTAGGTAAAGTATTTTTAGATAGTTTTATCGAAAGAAATTATAACATTTATAATTATGTATTACCTTTTCATATGGAAAGATCTCCAGATACATCTTTATATAGCGGCGAATATTTTGTAAGTGCAGATGTAAGCAGAACTCTAAAGTCTGAACAACAATCTGTAAGCGATATTAGAGCTTTAATAAGTTATATCAAAGCTCAGAAAAAAGGTAAAATTATAATTATTGGTTTGAGTTTAGGTGGGATAACTACTAATTTACTAAGTGAAGTTGAAGAAAAAATTGATGTGCTAATATCTTTGTTTTACGCTAATGATTTATCATATACAATATTTGAAACAGAAGCTGGGAAGTATATAAAAAAAGATTTTGTGAAAAATAATTTTAGTTATAGTTTATTAAAAAAAAGTTGGGAAGTTATTAATCCAAGCTTAAGGAAACCAATAATAGGTCTTAATAAAATAATGCTTGTATCAGGTAAGTATGATAAATATGTTATAGATAAGGACACAGATACCTTATGGAAAAACTGGGGTAAACCAAAAAGATATATGTATAGTTGTGGTCATTCCGGTATTGTACTTAGCAAAAACAAAATTAAAAAAGATGTTTTAGAATTTATAGATAAGAGAGTGTAATATTATGATATTTACAAGTATAGGTTTATTTTTAATAGCAGTTACAATTATTATAAAAGATTATAAAACAGAATCTACAAAATGGATAGCCGCATTATGTTTTTTTTCAGGATTAGGTTCACTTTCTGTAGTTTTTGAAGAAACTATAGCAGTATATTTGAAAACTCAGGGTGCTAGTCAGGAAACTTTAAAATTGGTAATTTATACAAGTATAATATTGTCCAATATTGCTCATTATCTAGCTCCATACGCTGCGCTTATGTATGGATTATCTTATGCAAATATAGTTAAGAAGAATAAAAAAATAATATATATTGTACTACTTATACCTTCAATTATGTGTTTTATGATTTTCCCTATAGTTAATAATTCTTTAAAAACACCAAATGAATTAGAACTATATTATAAACAACTAAGTGTTTGGTGCGTTCCATACATATTAGGGGGAGCTTTCCTTATAGTATATTCATACCTAAAGGAAAAATCTTATTTAACTAAAAAATATAAGCTTATAAATGCTAGTATTGTTGCACCATTTTTGGTTTATACGGCTGTAGCTAATTATGCATTAAGAAGTTTTGGCATAGACGAAGTTTGGAGAGTTTATCCAATATTATTTTCTATTCAATTCACTGGGTTTATATATTTCGCGTATAAATATGGCATATTTGGCGTTCGATTAAAATTTCATAAATATATGTTTGTATTTGAGGATGTATTACAACTTGTATCTGATTTGGTTTTAGTTTTAGATAAAAACTTGAAGATTATAGAAGTTAATAAAGCTTTTTCTGAAAATTTTTTAATAGAAGATAAAAAATATAATAGTTTTCATGACATAATGAATTATAGTAAACTAATTGAGTATAAGCACAATTTAATAAATTTAATTAATGAATCAAAAAAAAATAAGAATGTTAATATCATCGAAATATTAATAAAGAATAAGTATGATGATAAATATTTTGAGGTGCAAACTAATCCTATAATTCATAATGGCGAATATTTTGGTATAGTGCTTTTATTTAAAGATATTACTTTATATAAAAAGAATTTAGAACTTTTTAAACAAAATCAATTTGAATTAATTGAGAAAGAACGATTATTATCATTAAATCAATTAATTGGAGGGATAGCACATAATTTAAAAACTCCATTGCTCAGCTCAGCTGGAGGTATTCAAATAATCAAGAAAGATACATCAAAAATATATGAGTACATACAAGCTGAATATACTGATTTTGAGTATGTTACAAAATTGATGAATGAAATTAATGATTGGCAAAATAGAATATCAGAATATTTAATATATATGTCTGACGTAATTACTACAGTAAAAGGTCAAGTAAAAGAATTTGAACAGATTGATGAAGATGAATTTTCTATAAAAGAAGTTATAAATAAAATTAAATTGTTTATGAGTTTTGAACTTAAAAAACACAATTGCACATTAGTTGAAAAGCTAGATATTAGTTATGATGAGGTAATTAAAGGTAGTATTAATTCACTTATACAAGTTTTTATTATTCTTTTAACTAACGCTATAGAAGCCAGTGAAGAGAATGAAAAGAGTATAATAAGTATAGGTGTTTATAAAGAAAATAAAAAAATTATATTCTACGTTAAAAATTCAGGAAAGGAGATACCTACTAAAATTCAAAATCATATATTTAAAAAAATGGTAACTACAAAAGGAAATAAAGGGACTGGACTCGGGTTATATATATCTAAATCAATAATAACGGTTAGATTTAATGGTGAAATATATTTTGAGACAAATAATAGGGAAACAACTTTTTTTGTGAAAATACCGTTAATAAAGGAATGAGGGGTAATACATGTATAATAGTGGTATAAAGATAATGGTTATTGATGATGACGCTGGAATAGTTGATTCCATAAAAAATTTTATGGGTGATAAATATTATGTTGAGGGGTTTACAAGCTCTAGGGAAGGGCTTAAACAATTACAAAATAAAAGATTTGATATATTAATATTAGATTATTACATAGATGAGCTTACTGCAAAAGAGGTAATAGAGGAAATAAGAAAATACAATAATGATTTATATATAATCCTTCTTACTGGATATGGTGAAGAAATTACTGGAGTAAAGTCACTAGAAAATTTAAAAATACAAAATTATTATGAAAAAAATGCTGATTTTGAAAAACTAATAATATTTATAGAGGGTGTAATCAAATCATTAGAATTTTTTAATAACAAAAAGAATACAATTTCTGAAAGATTAAAAAAATTGAGGAAAAATAATGAGTTAACGCAAGATAATATATCTAAATATTTAGGTATACATAGAACAACTGTGACACAATATGAGTCAGGTGAGATAATTCCAACCACTCAAAACATTATAAAATTAGCTAAATTATATAATGTTACAACTGATTATATTCTTTGTTATGAACTTAATATAGATAAAGATGATATTAACGGGTTGAAAAAATAGAATATAAATGAATTTGAAA
>NZ_JAENWL010000358.1 GCF_016650095.1 Clostridium sp.
CTCATTAAAGCTAAGATGCTCTATTTGGGTTTTTAGATTTTTGGGTAAATCCATATTTCTAATTTTAAAATAATCTTCATCTATTTTACCCCAAACCCACATAGAATCTACAAGAGTACCGTCTAAATCGAAAATTGCAGCTTTAATATTTGTTAGCATTTAATCACCTCTTATTTAGTTAAAAGAATCTATAAGTAAGAAAAGAACATGTGCTTCCGATAAAAACCCCCACAATAACATCTGTAGGGTAATGAACGCCTATGTACATTCTGGAAATTCCTACACAGAAAGCTAAGGGTATAGTTATAAATCCAAACATAGGGAAATACAAAGCTATTATAACAGCTAATGAAAACGCAGCAGTGGTGTGTCCAGAGGGAAAGGAGTATTTATCTATACCTATCTTATTAATATTTAAATTTGGAATATTTATAAAAGGTCTTAATCTGGTAACACTTACTTTTAGAATCTTGCCGATGCCAGTGCTAAGTGTTATTGAAATCATAGCTTTAATGGCCATGGTGCGAAGCGTAGTATTATCGAATAGAAAGGCAACAGTACAAAATATAAACAAAAAAGAAAAAGAGCCTAAGTAAGTCATAGAGGGCATTATAATATCTAAAAACTTACACTTCCAAGAATTATTTATAATTCTAAGTAGGTTAATATCTCTATGGTTTATATATTTAAAGAATGATTTCATAAAAACCTCCATTGGACACAAAGAATTATTTATCTTAATTAATGAATATTGTATCATATTTTAACTTATATTTATATTATAAAATATAGTCAAAACTCTCTTTGGAATATTTTAGTCTTATTTTTATCTTTAAAATCCTCAGCAGTGTCAATTCCTATTCTACTTAAGACTTCGTTCATACAATCACTATCTACGGCTATTTTAAATTTTGAGCTTTCTGCGAATTCATCTACTCTACGTTTTCCAGAATTTGCGTCAATCAAAGATCTAGGTCCTCCAACGCATCCGCCAACACAACCCATGCCCTCTATAAAATTTGCATTAATTGCTCCATTTTGAGCTTTAGTAAGTAATTCTTTGCATTCTTTTACGCCATTTCCTTGAATAGCAGTTAATAAATTATATTTTTCGGGAAATAATCTTTCTATAACTTCACCAATGGCTATAGATACCCCTCCTGTACGTGCATAAAGCCTACCACCTCTAGAAGCATAATCAGTAGACACATCTTGCTTAAGTTTTTCTGGGTTGATGTTTAACGTATCAAATATATCCTTAAGTTCGGAGAAGGTAAGTACATAATCTATATCACCTAAAAGATCCTTTTCCTTAGCTTCCCCTTTTTTTGCAATACAGGGGCCAATAAATACTACTTTGCAGGTAGGGTTTAATTTCTTTAAAATTCTACCCGCGGCA
Source organism: Clostridium sp. (assembly GCF_016650095.1). GTDB lineage: Bacteria > Bacillota > Clostridia > Clostridiales > Clostridiaceae > Clostridium_AD. The sequence continues at coordinate 1,400 of NZ_JAENWL010000358.1, forward strand.
ATCATAGGAGATATAGAGGGCGATACATACTTCACTAGATTATAGTACACCTTCTTTACCATTCCTACCCACATAGGACAACAGCAGGAGGTAATCATTAAATCTTCGTTCGTTTTAACATGTTCATCAAATTCTATGGCTTCTTTTAATGTAAGCATATCTGCAAAAAAAGCAACTTCAACCATATCTGTAAACCCGATTTTTTTAAAAGCAGTTCGTAGGTTATCTATATTAGCATTTTCTCCAAATTGGCCAGTAATGGCAGGAGCTACAGCTGCTATTACTTTTGAATTTCCTTTTAATAAATTTAAAAGGGGAATAAATTCTATCTTATCCATTAAGGCACCGGTAGGGCATGCATCTACGCAAAAGCCACAGTCTGTGCACTTATCATTATCAATATAGGTTGTATTACTTTTATTATCTATTAAAATGGCATCAAAAGAGCAGGAAGCTTGACAGTGCGTCTTTCCAGAATTATCTGCACAATCCATAGAACAGTACTTAATTTTACTAACAATTTTATGATTTGTTTCATATGAAAGGATAGCTTTTTTTAAATCTTCTATGTAATTGTGAGAAAAGTCTACTTGAACCCCGCATAGAGAAGAAATTATAGAACTTAACTCATTTTTATTAACTTTATCCCTAGAGAGTAATTCCCGTACCTTGGTTTCAAAATTATCTTCAGAGTAGGATTTAACTAAGGTCTTAAAAATTTCATTATATATTTTATTCAAAATGATCACTCCTAATTCGTTATTAGCTTTATTTTGTCAAAAAGGAGTAGTTTTATGCATGCTAAAAAATGAAAAATTTACAATAAAAAAAGAGTTGCCATTAGACAACTCTTTTTTGGTCGGGGTGACAGGGATTGAACCTGCGACCTCATGGTCCCAAACCACGCGCGCTCCCAGCTGCGCTACACCCCGGCGACAAGATTTATTATACAAAAGAAATGCATAAATGTCAACAGTATTCACAAATGTTTTTTAAATAACTCACAATTACTACACAAAAATCATAAATACTGAAAAAGTATTGCATTTAAGTTTTTTACGGATTACAATTAATTTATAAAATTTAATAATTTCACATAAGTAGAGGTGCGGATAAAGAGGTAATTTTTGAGTGGTAAGGATATGAACATCCAATATCAAAAATGAAGGATTTATTTGCCGAAAGAATATCCTGGTTCTTAATTATATTCTTGGTTATAGAGAGCAATATATCTATGACTGCCATAAAGATTTTTATGGAGAGCTATTTATGTAATGAAAAGGGGATTTTTCATTGCATTAATAGTTTGAGTAGTTCTGTTTATTAAGGCATTGAAAGAATTCGATGCCTTTTTTTGTGTTTTAAAATATATTAATTAGGGGGAAAAGAATGTATAAATATTTAATACAAGGATTACTTTTAGGATTTGCTTATGTGGCACCTATAGGTACACAAAATATATTTGTAATAAATACGGCAATACGAAAAAGTAGATTAAAAGCATATCAAGTTGCATTTATTACTATATTTTTTGATATATCGCTTGCACTTTCATGCTTTTTGGGTGTGGGAGCACTTATGGAAAGGTTCAAACTTCTAAAGATATTCGTTCTCTTACTAGGTAGTATGGCGGTAATTTACATTGGAGTAGGACTTGTGAGACAAATACCAGAAGTTCAATCTGAAGAAACTGTAGATGTAAATCAGCCATTTATAAAAATAGCATGGACTTGTTTTGCTGTAACCTGGTTAAATCCTCAAGCTTTAATTGATGGATCATTGCTGCTCGGAGGTATGAGAGCTTCACTTCCATCAGATATGGGGAACTACTTTATTATAGGGGTATGCTTATCGTCCTTTATTTGGTTTACTTCATTAGCAACACTCATTTCACTATTTAAAGGCAAATTTGATACTAAGGTTATTAGAATAATAAATTTAGTATGTGGTGTAATTATAATATTGTATGGATTTAAATTAGCATATTCATTTATCAAGTTAGTTACTTAATGATATTTAAGTGCTGTAAAAGATGAGAGCAGTTTACCTGATAGATAAGTATATCACGGGAAAACTGCTCTATTTTTATAATTATTTATTAGCATCCTTTTCTTTATCACCAACACCTCTTGTAGGTACAGTAGACATAACGAAACCTACAAGTATAGACAGTAAGGCAGGAGCTACTATGTTGATATATACTATATATCTCGTTTTGTATAAAACTAGAGCAGTAAGAGCCGTGACTAAAGCACTAGCTACAAAAATAATAATTACATATTTTGCGAAAGAACTCATGAATTTTTCATATAATCTATGCCGAGTCGGTCCACTTATAACACTTCTAAATAAAAAATAGGAAGCAAAAATTATTATAATATCTACTATAGCCGAAATTAAAAAATTCTTCATTATATACCTCCAAAATAAATTTTCGTATTTTCTTTTCGTATTTTCTTTTCTAGTATTTCCAAAATCAGAAAAAATTATTAAAA
>NZ_JAENWL010000165.1 GCF_016650095.1 Clostridium sp.
ATAAAAAGGAATCCTATAGATTATAGGATTCCTTTTTATTTATGTTAGTAGATTATTAAGTTTATTTTTCTTGTTTAAGTTGTTCAAGGCAAGGTTTGCATATATTTTTACCTCTGTAGTTAACTACATCTCTAGCATCACCACAGAAAATACAAGCTGGTTGATATTTTTTTAGAATAATTAGCTCACCATCAACATAAATTTCTAAGGCATCCTTTTCGGCAATATCTAGAGTTCTTCTAAGTTCTATTGGTATAACAATTCTTCCGAGTTCATCGACTCTTCTTACAACACCTGTTGATTTCATAATAAATCCTCCTTAGGGATAACAATTTCCGACATTTTAATATTGAAATATTAATAAAACTGACGTTTAAAGTCAAATTTTTCACTAGATTAATTTAGTTAATATTACAAAATTAATATTAAATTCCATCTAAAGTTAATATACTACCATATAATACAAATGTCAATATAATTTTTAGAAAAAATACATATTTTTACTATAGTCGTTAAGTCTTTTAAATGAATAGATTAAGCTAATAAATCTTGTAAAGTCAGTAAATACAATGTACTATTGGTTTTTTAACGCGAAAATATATAAAAAGTAAAATAGTAATTTTATGGATATATATATGATTATTTAAAAATATATGTCGAAGGGTTGTACTACTAAGCAAAAATATCATAATTCGTTGGAATAAGAGAAAAAATAAATAGCATAAAAAGATAATAATTTATAGAACATAAACTATTAGAAATAGCATTTATTCCACACAAATATTAACAGATTATGCAAAGGGCATAGTCGTCAATGTGGATAAAAAACTTGTCACAATTACTTTTAATATGTTAGAGCCTTTAAATAAGGCATTTACATATTAATTATATAATCCACAGCTTCTGTGGATTATATGTTAAAAAATGTGGATAACTTAATTATATTGTTTAGAATCTACATATTTGTAATATTAAATGTGAATTAAATCAAATTGCATAAGGGAAGGGCATAAAAAAAATTTAGTAGATTGCTTAAATTTGCAATAATAAAATTTTTAACGATTTTTAAGTTAATAATTTATCTTAAAGCATTAATGATTCATTTAAGATGAAAAATCACATAAATTTTTTAAATTCTAAATTTAGTCTAGAATAGAAAGACTAACTATTCCATTTTTTAATTCATTATCACAGTTGATTCAGTTGAACCTTATTTGTATGAAAATATGAAGTTATTTGTAGATATTCAGTTAAATTATGTATGAAAAATGCAAATTATAAAAGAATATAGAAAATAACTTGTAATAGGGTTATATATACCTTACAATTTAGGTATAAATAAATTTGTATGTTTTAGAGTACAAAACTGTTATTTATTTAGGCAATTAATTTTGGAAGGTGATAAATGGTGGATAAGGTTAAATTTAATCTCGAGAATATAAACTTATTATCAAAGCAAATATCAGAAAGTAGCATAATTCCTTATGAAGAATTACCTCAGTACGACTTATTTTTATCTCAAGTTATTGATTACTTAAATGATAGATTTGTTGCTGATAATTATACTAATAATATAGTACAAAATTATATAAAGAGCGAAGTTATATCAAAACCAGAGGATAGTAAAAAAAGAGGTTATACAAAATTACATCTTGCTCAGTTAGTATTACTTAGTTATATGAGACCAATACTTACATCAGAAGAAATTAAAAAAGTTTTTAGGTTAGCTTTTAATGAAATTAATAATAGAAGTGATGACATTATTTCATGGGAGAACGCTTATAAAATTTTCTCTGATATGCAAAAGGAAAGCTTTGATGGTTTTGCAAAAAAACAATTGTGTGATAGAGCTAAATTACAAAAGACAATTGATGCTTTAGATTTAAAAGAAAGCGATGAGGAAAGGATATCAGTGTTTTTAGTGGTAATGACATTAGTATCTCAAGCCAGTGCCATAAAAAAATTAGTACAAAAAATTGTAGAAAATTACAATTGAAAAAATAAATATCTAGTTGTTATTTATTGAAGAAAACCTTAAAAAAAGTAAAAGATCCTATAAAATATAGGTCTTTTACTTTTTTTATAAAAAACTAGCTGATGTAATATGTTTACTGGGAATAAAACTATATATTTAGGAAAAAATAATAATTGTATTCTATAGATTATAGACTATAATTATTATTTTCCAAGATATAATTATATACTAGCATATCACAATAAGTGATTTATTTGATTTTTTTAACAAGAACTATTTGAAGTACTTGCTGTTGAAACCTTAAAGGAATCTCCAAAAATGCTTTTATTATACATAATTTTTGAATCTTCAAAAACAAATGAGGACTCCTTATCTACAACAAATTTAATCCCGTTTGCTGATTCTACAATATCATCTTCTTGTTGTTCATCCAGAACAACACCTAATATTGGGCCGCCTCAACCAAAACCTCTTATAAGTAATCTAACAGAAGATTTACCTTTTTTCTCGAGGTGTTGTATTAAGGCATTTTTTGTAATATCATTAAAAGAAATATTCATACAATTGTCCTCCTTGTACCCGATAGGGGTATATAATTTATTATAGGTCTTATATATTATTATGTCAAATTAAATATAAAAATATAAATAAAATTATATTAGCTAAATGTATATATATGATTTACAGAATTTTTTTTGTATTTAAGAAGGTTGCATAGAATTATAATGAATTATTATTAAGTGGAAGGGATACTTAATAATATGAAATTACATCAGTTGACAAGCATTGTATAAGGGGATAATATAAAAATATGGTTAATTTTATATGAGGTAAAATTTAAAAGAAATAAAATTTAATAAAAAGATTCTGGAACAAAAATTGTTTATTATTTTAAATAGGAGGCAAAGGGAGATGGGTAATAGAAAAATCAATATTTATTCAGAAATAGGAAATCTAAAGACCGTCCTTATACATAGACCTGGAGAAGAGATTGAAAATCTTATACCGGAATATTTAGAAAGATTTTTATTTGATGATATTCCATTCCTAAAGGTAGCGAGGCAGGAACATGATAATTTTGCTAGGATACTAAAGGAAAATGGTGTGGAAACATTATACCTCGAAGATTTAGCTGTAGAAGCATTAAAAGAGTCGTCAGTTAAGGAACTATTTTTAAATGAAGTTATAGAGGAATCTGGTATAAATGAGACGCAAATCATAACATCTTTAAAAAAGTATTTATATTCTATGCCAGAAAGAAAAATGATAGATAAGGTTATGGCAGGAATTAGAAAAAAAGAAATAGATATTAAAGAACATTATGATGAATATCCATTTATAATGGATCCTATGCCAAATCTATATTTTACACGTGACCCTTTTGCATGCATTGGGAAGGGAATAAGTTTGAATTCTATGAAAACTAAAACAAGACGACGTGAAACAGTGTTTGGAAAATATATTTTTAAATACCACCCAGAGCTAAAAGATTCAGGTATTCAATTATGGTACGACAGAAACGAGGTATCTAATATTGAAGGTGGTGATGAATTAATTTTATCAAAAGAAATAATTGCAATTGGTCAAAGTGAAAGAACTGATAAAGAAGCGGTTATAAATATTGCTAAAAACATATTTGAAAAAGGAGAGAGTTTTAAAACAATTCTAATATTTGATATACCGAAAACTAGAGCTTTCATGCATCTAGATACAGTATTCACGATGATTGATTATGATAAATTTACAGTTCATCCAGGAATAGAAGGAATACTCAGGGTTACGGCAATATCGTATGATCATAAGAATAAAGAATTAATAACTAAAGAAGAAGAGGGAAGTTTAGAAAAAATACTTTCTAGGTATTTAAAAAAAGATATTACTTTAATACGTTGTGGCGGCGGAGATAAAATTATATCAGGAAGAGAACAATGGAACGATGGATCAAATACTTTAGCTATATCTCCTGGCACCGTAATAACTTATGAGAGAAATTATATTACTAATGAGATTTTAGATAAAAACAACATAAAGGTTATTGAAATACCTTCTGGTGAACTATCAAGAGGTAGGGGTGGGCCAAGATGTATGTCTATGCCGTTCTATAGGGAAGATTTAACGACTTAGAAGAAGTCGATTTAATATAATGATGAAATAATGCTTAATGATTACTTTTAGTATATAATTAAAGAAATCATTAAGAAAATTAGAATTAAAGATAAGAGAGGGGAATTTATTATGTTTAACTTAAGAAACAGAAATTTTTTGACGCTTATGGATTTTTCACCAAAAGAGATTAATTATTTTCTAGATTTAGCAAGGGATTTAAAAAGAGCTAAATATGCAGGCACAGAAACTCAAACATTAAAAGGTAAAAATATCGCTCTAATATTTGAGAAGAGTTCAACAAGAACAAGATGTGCTTTTGAAGTAGGTGCACTTGACCAAGGAGCACATGTAACTTATCTTGGACCTACAGGAACTCAAATTGGCAAAAAGGAATCTGTAGCAGATACTGCTAGAGTTCTTGGAAGAATGTATGATGGAATAGAATATAGAGGATATGGCCAAGAAATAGTTGAAGACCTAGCAAAATATGCAGGAGTACCTGTATGGAATGGCTTAACAACTGAAGATCATCCAACACAAATTCTTGCAGATTTTCTAACGGTACAAGAACACTTTGATAAACCATTAAGCAGCATTGTGTTTGTATATACTGGAGATGGAAGAAACAATATGGCAAATGCTCTTATGATAGGAGCCTCGAAGATGGGGATGGACTTTAGAATAGTTGCTCCAAATTCATTATTTCCTGAAGAAGCACTAGTTAAAAAATGTAGAGAAGTAGCTAAGGATACTGGCGCAAAAATTACTATTACTGATGATGTAGCACAGGGAGTAAAAGGTGCAGATGTTATATACACTGACGTTTGGGTGTCCATGGGAGAACCAGATGAAGTTTGGGAACAAAGGATTAGTGTACTAAAACCATATCAAGTTAATAAAGAAATGATGGATTTGACACATAATAAAAATACTAAATTTATGCACTGTCTACCAGCATATCATGATTTAAAAACTGGGGTTGGTAGAGAAGTATTTGAGAAATTTGGAATGAATGGTGTTGAAGTTACGGATGAGGTATTTGAAAGCTCAGCTTCAATAGTATTTGATGAAGCTGAAAATAGGATGCATACAATAAAAGCAGTCATGGTGGCAACATTAGGAAATTAATGTAGCTGCTTCGTCAAGTGATAATTAATAATAAAAAACCTTTGGATTTATTCTGAAAGAAAACATATAAAAAAATAAATCAAACTAAATGACATTTTTAGCATAAATATTGATATAACATAATACTTATTAATTTATAGTTAATAAATATTAAAGGGGTAGATGTATATGCTAAATAAGGTACCAACATTAATTTATGATATGTATGGGGACAAAGTAGAAGTTATGAATTATACGAAAGTTTTTTTTGAAAATAAGAATGAAGAGGGATATGTACTTCATGTAGAGCAACACGATAAAATTACATCTATAAATGAGTTTGATCTCGAAAAAAGAGAAGATAAGTATTATTGTACTAGGAAGCTTTTTAGCTAGCTAAATTTTTTAATATAGTTTTTTTACCAATAAGGTATTCAATCATGCAGGCTTAATAATTGACAAAGCCTGTGTGATTTTCTGCGTTTGTAGTAAAATAATATATTTGTAGTATAATTAAGTAAAGATAACAATATTTTAGCTTAGGAAACGGAGAATATTCCCTATATATATGTGTGAATTAATAGATAAAAAATGTAAACGATATAATTTATTGAAGTTCATAGTTTATACACTGTTAAATTCACCTAAAATGGTTTATAATTTTATAAATCGGCATTTGATTAGCAATGGGTCTGGAGAAAGGTATGTTTATCTAATTATAAATATCAGGATAATCACAATAAATGATACAGGGGGTAAAATATGCTAAGCCAGCAAGAGAAAACAATGGTTTTAGAAAAATTTACAGAAGAAAACCAACCTATAGAAATAATAAATGAATTAAATAGTGGAGAATCTGGCGCAGCAGTATATACTGTGGAATTTGGTGAATCTCGTAAATTAGGAGTTTTAAAGATTCAAGAAATGAATGAAAGTGGACTACATAACAAAGCGTTTTTGCAGTCAAGAGAGAATTCTATTGAAGGATATATCCCGAAAATTATTGATGAAGTGGAAATACAATGTCAAAATAATTTAAGGAGATTTGGAGTCTTATATGAATTAGCTGGAGATAATGTATTAGGAATTAAAACGCTGAAATATTCACTTGAAAATGAATTAGCATTGGTTAAGCAAACGTCAGAACAAGTAGCTAAATTTATATATAATTGGAATAAACCGCATACTTCTGAAATTAAATCGCCTATTGAAATAATGAAAACTTCCTTAGGCTATAGATTTATGGATGAGAAACTTATAAGAGCTTTTGAGGCCTTAATGATTGATGAAGATAAAAAATGGTTAGTTATTGATGGAGTTGATAAATTTTTTCCGAATCCATATAAATTTTTTACAGATGAGGATGTGTGGCACGGTAGTGAGGTGAAATATCTGCATTCTTGTATACATGGTGATTTTCATGGAGGGAATATAATTGTTTCAGTGAAGAAACCATCAATTATTGATTTTGGAAGTTACCAAACTCATAGTAATATTTTTTATGATACAAGATATTTAGAATTACATTCACTAATGGATTATTTAAAATTTGATAACAATAAACAAAGAAAATTTTGGATTAGTTTATGTGAGGAATTAACGAAGAATGTTAAGTATGTTGATATACCAGATGGAGATGGGGCTAGTATATTAAGAGATATAATACCGGAATTGAGACATGGTATAGATTATTTGCTCTCCGATTCTAGAAATAAACTATATGAGCCATCTTTTTATTTAGCTGGAGTATCTGCAGGATTAAATTTCATTCGCAAAACTAAGGATGCAAATAAAAGAATGGCAGCAATGATATATACAATGTATAACTTAAGAGCAGTTTTAAAACATGAACTTATAGGATTATATAGCCCTAGCCTATCATCAAGCATGGGTGTTCAGTGGTTTTTAGATGAAACGTCTATAAGTAATTATCTAGATAAGGAATCAATATACAAGGTTGATGAAAAGGCATATCATATTTCAGGTATAATTAAAAATAAATCTATAGAACTTACGGTTGAGCCTATTATAAATTTAAACACCGGCATGGTTAAATCATTAGAAATACTAGTTAGGGATTCAAGATTAGAATTTTTCCCGGATGAAATGTTTGAAAAAGCTAGACTTACTGGAGAATTAGAAAATCTTACTATGTTAGCTTGTGATAAATTAAGTAATTCTCTAAATAAACTTGGACCATTTATTGAAGAAGGATTATTTTTTAAGCTTCAATCAGATACAAGTAGACATACTATAAAAAAAGTCATGAAGAAATTACAGGGGACAAACTTAGTTTTAGAAATTACTCAACGTATACCAAGAAGTGCATTCTGGCGCAATTTCGCTCATGAATTAAAATTTAAATTAGCTATGGAT
>NZ_JAENWL010000101.1 GCF_016650095.1 Clostridium sp.
GATAAACCTTTATAAATAAGAATAACTTCAAGCATAATAACTTTCATTAAATAAACTGAAAGTAACACAATAGTAATTGAGTTACTTTCACATTGAGCGTATTGCTCATTCCTTATTTTTTTTGTTTTTAATGTAACATAACGTGTTGACTTGTTACGTTCAATGTATTATATACATTTTAAATAAGTGCAATAAATATTGTTATAGGTGAAATTAAATTCATTACTTTTATTATTTTATAATATAACACGAGAAAAAATTGCTCACGTCAATATAACGTGAGCAATTTTTTCAATTTATTGCCTATGTTCTATTGATATAAGAAATTTTTTTCTATATAATGAACATAAAGAAGGTGAATAATAATGAATGAAAATATAGTAAAATATTTACCACCCCAAGTTACACTTGAAACAAATAGAATATTAAAGCAACTTTCCCATTCTCACAGAGCATTAGCAGAACTTAAGGGTTATGCAGATACAATACCTAATAAGAATGTCCTTATAAATGCAGTAACTATTAATGAGGCAAAGGATAGTTCAGAAATTGAAAATATAATTACAACTCATGATGAATTATTTAGAGCAATGTCACAGAAAGGGTACAAAAACCTTGCAGCAAAAGAGGTTGTAAGTTATAGAACTGCATTATGGAAAGGTTACGAACTTGTAAAGGGAAATGAGATTTTAACAACAAATATGATTATTGATATACAAAAGACAATAGAAAAAAACAATGCAGGTGTTAGAAAACTTCCTTCTCCAGTACTTAAAAATCAAAGTACTGGAGAAGTTGTATATACACCACCAAGTGGAGAGACAGAAATACTTGATTTAATGTCAAATCTTGAAAAATATATTAATGAAGATTTTGATAATATAGATCCTCTTGTTAAATTAGCGGTAATTCATTTCCAATTTGAGTCTATACATCCTTTTTATGATGGTAACGGCAGAACAGGACGTATTATAAATGTTTTATATCTTGTATTAAAGGATCTTCTAGACAGTCCAATTCTATATTTAAGCAAATTTATTATTCGAAATAAAACTGCTTATTATAAACTACTTAAGGAAGTAAGGACGGTTGGGAAATGGGAAGAATGGGTTCTTTTTATATTAGAGGGTATAGAACAAACTTCTGAGGAGACATTGAAGCTGGTTAAAAAAATTAATACAGAAGTCTCAGATACTGCGGAAGATATTAAGAATGTATTGCCAAAGATTTATTCAAAGGAATTGGTAGACCTACTTTTTTTTGAATTTTATACTAAAATTAAATTTATTGAAAACGGTCTTAATATTTCTAGAAGAACTGCTTCATATTATTTGATAGCATTGGAAAAAGAAGGTTTTTTATCATCTCAAATGATGGGTAAAGAGAAAATATATCTTAATAAGAGGCTATTTGAAATTGTAAAAAGATCTAATATGCAATGAAATATAATTAATAATAGGAAGTGTAAAATATGAATCTAGTCCAACCAATTAGAGATCGTGAAAAACTTGAAGAAATGAAAATGGAATTATTGAAAATAGGATATAAAAACTACTTAATGTTTATTGTAGGAATTAATACAGGCCTTCGGATTGGTGACATATTAGAACTCAAGGTTAAGGATTTGAAAGATAAAACACATATTAAAATAATAGAGCAAAAGACAAATAAAATAAAAAGGGTTTTAATAAATTCATCCTTAAAAATAGAGATAGATAAATATATTAAATTAATGTCGGATGAAGAATACTTATTCCAGAGCAGAAAAGGCGAAAACAAGCCTATTAGTAGAGTCCAGGCATATCGAATACTTAATAGTGCAGCTGATCATGTTGAACTTCAGGATGTAGGCACTCACACCCTAAGAAAGACCTTTGGCTACTGGCATTACAAACAAAATAAAGATGTTGCACTACTTCAACAAATATTTAATCATTCCTCACCTAGTGTTACTTTAAGATATATTGGAATCAATGAGGATATAAAAGATAAAAGCATAGAGAATTTTTATCTATAGGGGTATGAAGTCAACCCAATATATAAGTATATTACAATTATATGAGGTGGATAAAATGAAAAGTGAAGATTATAAAAAACTAGATATATTAAATCAAATAACTTTTATTAATAATAAATTAAAAGAAGGATCATCTTTAACTGAAATTAGTTTAAATATTAATATTAGTAGAAAAACTATAGGAAATAAATTTATAAATGCGGGATATATATTTAGTAAGCCACTAAAACAATATATAAAAAATGATGAATACAAAAGTAATATAACAGTAGTCTCAGTGCCTAAGTCTACTGCAATTAAAGCAATATCAACGCATGAGTATAAAAGTAATACAAATATATTCATTTCAAAAGACTCTGAAACTAAAATATTAAACATCATAGAAAAACATGATAATATACAAGAAATGTTGGAATGGTACAACCATCAAAAAGACATCATTAATGTTGATGTAAGTGAGTTGAAAATTGATAACGATAAATTACAAGGGGAAGTAAAAGTAACCACTGTGCGATTATATGGTGAGGTTTGGGAACACTTTAAAACATTTATGGATACCTACAAAGAATTTAAGTCAATGGATTTAATAAGCATGGCATTAATAGAATATGCTGATAAATACAAAAAATAATTTTATAAATGATATTTATAGTTATGTGTACAAATGGACAAAGTAAATTTAATCTTACTTTCTAATATTTTGCTTGTTGAAATTCTTATCCAACCTCATCACTTTCGTTATTATCCCACCCTAATAGCTTTTTTTCTAGTTTGGGTGTTTTTGCCCATCCACCCGAAAAGGTGGAATAAGCAAATTATCCAATGAATTTTTAAAATATTCTCAAATTGATTCATATTCTTTAATTCTTCTATAAAAAGTATTATTTTTCATGGCAACAAGCTCCATAGCTTTTACAGCAGTTATATTACCTTGCTTCCATTTCATATAAACAGCTTTAAAGTTTTCATCAATGGGTATTTTCTTTCTTCCAAATTTGATCCCTTTTTTCATAGCAATGCTAATGCCTTCCTTTTGTCTTTCTTTTATTCTTGTACGTTCATCATCCGGTTATAAATGTAATTTGTATTAAGTTAATTCGCACTCCTTTTTTTATTTTATCCTTTGCCATTTTTATCCCTCACTTAGTTAGTATTATCAATACTACAATTGTACTTTAACTAACTGGTTTTGAGCAAAAAAATAAGAGCTTTATTATTTAGTGATTAAACCCCAGATATATCAATGCTTTACACTGATGTTATATTCTTTTTCAAGTTAGAACTATTTAGTATTAATTCTAAGTCAGAATGTTTTGATAAAAGCCTCTTTTGGTAATAACTGTCTTAACGTATATTCCCCGCGTTTTGCGAGCACTACCCCTTATATCAAAAATAATATTCCATTAAAGTATAAAAAATAAAGCAACATTATTTTAAATAATGTTGCTTTATTTATATTAAAATACACTTTTATAATTCTTTTACTGATAACATTTTGGAATATCTTCTTTATCTAAATCTGCACTTATTTCATCTTCTGAACTAGTTATTACATTTTCATTTATATCTTTTGATGAATTATTAACTGTACTCTTTTCTATTATCTTTTCTTCTTTATTAGAATTTTTAATTTCTTTTGAAGTATTTTTGTTTTTATTTGAAAAAGCTAAATTATAAATTAATTCATTTAATTTAGACGAAACATTTTCAATCCCATTTTCTGCACAGTACTTTATTATCAAATACCTTAATGATTCTGAAAAATTATCTTGTGCTTGTATAAATTCTTTTATAATTGGATTATCCGTTTTCTTAATAGAAAACGAATATCCCACTCTCTTATTATCAGTTGCCATTATAACACCTCTTTATTATATCTCCTGTACATATTAGGCCTTACTCATAGTGTATTTATCTTTTAAAATAGCAAATATTTTACTGTTAGTAAAATTATATAAACCTTCACATTCTAAATTTATTGTATATTTTTCTGGCACATAAAATAGTTTTATTTGAGCTCTATCACAAAATGATCTTAGATTTTCTTCTAATGATTTTCGCATTAAAATGGACCCACCACCATAAACACATACGACATCAATATCATTATTAGCTTTTTGAATTTCTTGTTTAGCATGAATTAATATTTCTTCTGCTTGCTCTTCGATATATTGCTCTACTATTTCTAATGCAAATTCATGAAATTTATGATTTTTATCTTTAATAACCTCTGAATAATCTTGTCTAGTAAATTTAGATAATCCCTTAGCTGTTTTAAATTCTTCTAAAGCTTTATCAATTGCATGGCCACCCCCGTTATTAGTACCTTGAATAAATTCAGGATTAAACTCAATTCCAGTAGTTATTGGATACTCTGTGGTTCCTTCACCAATGGCAACATGAAGCACTTTAGCATTTTTAAAGAATTCTTTATCTAATTCATCATTATCTTTCTTATTGTGTTCTTCAAATAATTCTTTAGAAGCTTCATTTAGTGCAAATGTTGCCGTAACTCCTTCAGGAATTGTTTTTACAAAAGTAAATTCAATTTCAACTCTAGCATTACTATTACCAACATGAACAGTAACCATATGTTTTTTTGATAAAAACTTATTTGAAAAATCTAAAGCTTTTTTATGAGAATAGTATGATACTGGCAATGAAGTTGTCATATCAACTTTAGTTTTTATAATATCATCAAAATTTCCAACTGTATTGAAATATTCTACTGCAGCATATCCAGCTATTTGAGCTAAAGTATTAACAAGTATTATATCATTCTCAACTTTATTATTATCAATACCTATTTCTATGCTTCTAACTGTTTTTGCTGATTTTAGCGCATAATTACCTAGATAATAAATACCACTTGGATCTTCACATGTAACTATTAAATTATTTTCAATATTTTTTAATACATAGTCCTTATTGACTTCATCAAAGTTAGGCAATTTTCTAACCTTAGCATACACATTTGGTCTATTTATTAACTTACCATTTATTTTTATGTCGTGTTCTGAATTACCATTATCATTTCCTATTTTCATGATTATTTCACTCATTTTCTAACCCCCATCAATTTAATTATATAATACAATTTCATTGTATTTGTATTGTTTTTGTAATATATTTATCATACTTTTATAATTTAATATAATTATATTACAAATGTATTTAATTTGCAATGATAATGTATTGTTATAATATTATATATGTAATGTTTTTTAAATGTTTTTGTATTATTTTTTAGAATAAGGAATTACGAGAATTTGGATAAAAGAATGTATTTTAATAACAATATTATTTTAATAATTAAGCTAACAAAATTTAACACACAACAGTTTCCTCGCTTTTATAGTATATGTAACATTAATTACATTTATAGAATTTATACACAACGCATTCCTACCATTTTAAAATAAAACAGTATATTTATAGAAAAAAATTAACCTTTTAATTCATGATGTATTGAAATATATATAATCGCTTAACTGAATAGGTAGGTTTTTGTTGTGTATAAATTGTTTATTTATAAGAATGCGAGGATTTTGTTGTGTTACTCTTTATCTAAGGCTACTTCGTCAATTGGAGTGCTTTGAGAATCTGTTTCAATATTATCCCATCCTAAAATCTTCTTTTCTAAATCATCAAAATCATATTCTCTTTGTTCGTAATCATTAAATCCACCCTTAGTTTTTTTATATGTCAAAGTCCAGTTTCCTTCTATCGCTCTCATCATAGCGCCTAAATATGATTTTATCTCATTTTTCTTACCATACTCGTCTAATACTAATTTCTTTTCTTTTATGTACTGTCTGATAGATATCTTTAATTGATTTTTTTTAATTGAAATAGATGTCTTTTTAACAAGTTTATCAATTTGTTTAGGACTTATTGTAACTCCTAAAAGTTCTCTGAACTCTTTCACAACGTTGTATTCATTATATTCAGCAGGAACCATATCCGGATTGTCAATGAAACTTACTTGTTCCCTACCTTGGAAATTTACTGATTGATTTACCATTTTAAATTTTACCTTTTCAACTTTTTTATTAACTTTATACAAGCTATCATCCATTTCGATGTATAAGTCTGTAACTTTGTTAATCTGCATTACGGCAGGTTTTAAAATTCTTTGTTTAAAATTAGAGTACTGAGAATATTCAGTATCTTCTATCCCCAACAAAAACCTCAGTTGTCCCACTTCAAAAATTCTTTGACCAAATGCTTGATACTGCTTTAATAATTCGTATATTCTACAAGCATAGTAACTTCTTATGTATTTTTTAACATCAAAATCGAATCTTGTGTAATCACTTTTAAAAACTAATAAATCTGAGATTAAATCGGGATGAAACTGGAGCGCAACTGCATTTCTGTCTTCAGCTATCTTACAGGTTATAACCCATCTTTTCTTAACTAAATCATTATTTTCAAAATATGTAATATTCCTATTATATAACCTATTTGCAGTATCTACTAACTCAGAGTATATTGTATTGTTTTTAATATTATATTCTTTTTTATAGTCTGACACATATACATAAAGTAATTCAAAATCCTTTTGTTTTATAAGTGATTTTACATCTTCAGCAGATAAATTTTTATCTAACATTACAACTTCAAGATTTGATAATGCAAGATCTATCAATCTGTTCTCAGATGTCGTTAATTTATAGCTACCTTCAATTAGATTATTAGACTTTACAATTTCTCTTTTTACAATTTCTTGTTTTTTAATAATCATTACTCCACTCCTCCTAAATTTATTATATATTGTTATATTTTCTAGTAGGTTTTTGTTGTAGGTTAGTAGGTTTTTGTTATAGTTTGGTAGGTTTTTGTTGTAGGTTAGTAGGTTTTTGTTATACATTAGTAGGTTTTTGTTGTGGACACGCCAGTTCATGCAACTCATATCAACCGTCCGATTGAAAAGAAACTGTTTTAAACTCTTATAAAGTCTTTTAAACCTTCTTAAACTACTACATGAGGATTTTGTTGTGGTTTAAAAAATTTGTGCATAACTTATAAATTAGACTAATATCTTATTAATAATATGATACTGTATTATTTTATAAAAAGACATTTATACTTTAATAAATACAATATATATTTATTAAAGTACATAGTCTATTCTTCTTCATTGAATTTTAAGGCGTTTATAGCCTTTACAATGATTAAATCAACAAACTCCGACTTATCATACCCAGTCCTATCTTTACCTGTCCCACGACCTGCATATTCAGCAATTAAGGCTATCGTAGATTCCCTCATATAAAAAGTTACATATTTTTTCTTATTTCTATTTTGATTCTTCAGTGTAAGTTGTATCGGAGAATTATTTTTAATTACTTTGGTTTCATTAGTCTCTTCCTTTTTTTTAACATTTTCTTCAACAGCAGGTTCTTTTTTTGCTTTAGTTTTATTATTTACTTTTTTAATGATTACATTTCTATTAGTTTTAGATTTAACATGAGCATCTGCCACGGTGTCAGTTTCATTTTTAGACTGAGTAGGTTCATCTACCTTTTCTATCTCAGGTGTAGGGGTAAGTAGTTCTTCTTTTTCTTGTAATAGCGAATTGTGTTCTTTTACCCCTAGAACATTTTCATTAGTGAACATGCTTTTAATTTTAGTTCCTTTTTTTATTGCCATATTATATCGCCTCGATTTCTTTTAATTCTTGTACAAATTCTGCATATGCTAGATAACCTGCATTCTTCACATCATAGTAGCTAATAGGCAAATTCACCAACGATGTTTCTTGTAATTTTATATTGTTTGGGATTATAGTTCCAAATGATAATTCTTTAAGTATAGGATTATTATTAACATAATCTATAAAATCTTTTGAAATTTTTATTCTTTTATCATATTTGTTTACTAACAAACCACAAATGTTATTTTCTATTTCAAGTTCATTACAGAGAGAATCCCATTGACTCATTATATTAATTGCACCTTGAATGCTGTGCATTCCAATCTCTGTGACAATAATGATACTGTCTGAAATAAACAAAGCATTTAAATTAGAAATACTCATAGCAGGAGGAGTATCACAAATAACATAGTCATATTTAGCAAGATACTCTTTGTTCTTTTTCATCCATTTTCTCATAATGGCATGTCTCAGCGTAACAGATATAAGTTCCATTTCTGTAGCAGTAAGTCCTTTGTCGCTGGGTATCAAATCTACAGTAGGCATATCAGGAATAGGTTTTTCTAAAATTACATCAATAGGAGCAATATCATTTTTTAGAACATTACTTATGGAATCATACTTTTCTGTAAATTGACTTATATTAAAATTGCTAGTCATATTTCCTTGAGAGTCGAAATCTATTACTAGAACATTCTTATTCTCCTTGGCAAGGAAACCTACTAAATTAAATGCAACATTGGTTTTTCCTGTGCCACCTTTCATGGTTGCGAATGATAATATCTTTGGATTAACCATTAATATTTCCTCCTTATGTTATGAATGTATTGTATTTTTAAATTTTAACATATTTTGTTATAAATTAAAATAGTATTTTGCATTAAAATAATTAATATAATTATAATACAATATTTTATACAATACAAATACAATATATTTTTATTTTAAATTTATTTGTATTGTGTAAAATATTGTATTGTATAATAGATTTTAAATTAAATATAATTATATTTTAGTAAGCTTTATAATGTTAAGAACTTTGTTGTTAAAAGGTTACTTGACATTATAATGGTAAATTTATATACTCTAATCATATTATTGTAAGTACAATATAGTTTAATTCAAGCGAGGTAAATTTAAAGGAGAGATAGGATAATTATTGGGATGAAATTAGAGTATGATATTTATAGTAATTAAAGTAACTATAATAAGACCAGATAGAGTATAGGGGGTATTTTTTGACCTATGTGTAATCAAAGTTAAAATAAGATGATGTAAGAATTTAAAAGCTCTTAACACTAGGATAGATAGTGTTAACTAGTTTATGAAAAAACAAGATTAAAAATTTTCAGATTAAATTGCACCTTGAAAAGTGAAAATATACCTTAAAGTAATGAAACATTAGTTTTGTTATTACTATAATTTTGAAATTTTTCCTTGGAGAGTAAAAAAGTGCAACGCAAATATACCTGTTCTGACAGTTGTTTTTACAGAAGACTGATAGGTAAAACTAATTCTATTATATTAAATATAGATTCTGAATTAGGCTATGCGCTCTGTTTTTGGAGTATAAGCTGTTGTGAAAGTTCAATTAGTTTTTGCCATTTTCCTGGCATGGTGGAAATTTTTTCGAGTTCAGGGATTGAGTTCAATGGTCCCCAATAAGCGTAGCTATGCGGGCGGAGAAAGTTGTAATAGGCCACAAACAGAGCCAAGTGCGTGTTGGAACCTTCTTCACTACCAAAGCCATTTGTAACCCTATAGGAGAATTTAAATGTTCTGTTGAGACGCTCTATTATTTGTTTAAGCCAACGATACTCAGTTGAAATAGGATCGGAGTTAGTAAGTCCAATTACTTGGATTACGTTGAAGTCCATGTTATTAAGTTTAAACTGTTGCTCCGCAAGCTTATATGCGGTATAGCCATCAGCAACGAATTTAAGAGACTTGCCGGGAAATTTTTTGAACTTATCAAAAGCCATACGCATAGTTAAAATACAAGGACCAGTATCACGGCTAAAAGAGGCTTGGTATCCTAAAATTGATTCCTTGATGGCGTCCATAACAAGCCAAATATATTGAGTAGTTCCTTTGACTTTAGTATAAGTTTCATCAGCAGCGAGGTAATTAGTAGGCTTGTAGTCATAATTATCAACAAATGGCTTAACCAAAGCGGCAGCTGTGATGGCGTATATGCTAACCATTACGTGAGAAATTTTGACGCCATGGATTTCCCAAAGAGCAAGCGCCGTACGGCGTGTAGATAGTCCCAAATTAACGTTATATGTTAGACAAAGGCCCATTATATGAGAAGAAAAATTTCTAAATTTGAGGCTAGTAGCTCCATTGGGCATATAAGATAAATCCACATCAAAATAATTAGTGGTAAATTCGCGATAAATGTAATGGAGTTTAAATTTATGTCTATCTTTCTTGTATTCTTTAATGTCTTCAAGCGAAAGCTTTGCAAGAGAATTAAGATAATAAGTGCATTTTTTATTAACGCATTTATGAATATAAAAATTCTTACGGTGCTTCTTCTTATTTAGAGCATGTCCACAAAATGGGCAGAGGAGTTTTTCAGTTTTGAAATCATCTTTGGTTTTATTGAAATGCAAATCACAGACTTTGCACCAAAGTTGACCACGACCGCCAGCATTATCATAAATATAGTTGTACGGAGCACCACATTGAGGGCAGACAGTATCAGGTGATACAGGATTTTTACCGCGAGAATTCACAGGATTTTTGTCTTTACCA
>NZ_JAENWL010000065.1 GCF_016650095.1 Clostridium sp.
AGGTGCATTTGAGATACCATTAGTTGCAAAAAAGATGGCTAAGTCTGGTAAGTATGATGGCGTAATATGTTTAGGAGCAGTAATAAGGGGCGCTACATCCCATTATGAATATGTGTCTGGTGAAGTTACTAAAGGAATTGCTTCAGTAACACTTGAAACAGGAGTTCCAATTATTTTTGGAGTACTTACTACAGAGAATATTGAGCAAGCTATTGAAAGAGCGGGGACAAAGGCAGGTAATAAAGGGTATGATGCTGCAGTAAGCGCAATAGAAATGGCGAACTTATTAAAAAATATAGGATAGGAAAGTATAAAATTTCTCTTGCGGGACTTGCAATAAGAACTTGAAACTGGAAATTTGATTAAGAAATTCTAATCTTTTGCTCATATAAAATACTCTAACGCTCACACTCGACGTCCTGTCTCGGGTTCGCTAGACTGCCGTCCTGGCAGTCTTACGAGAATTTTATAGTCGCAAAAGAAGAATTTCTAAATCAAATTTCAATGTCTCTGCGTTTCTTATTGCAAGTCACTTCGGAGAAATTTTATACTTTAATATGTAGCTACTATTTTAAGTAAACCGTTGGGGTATCTATGAAAGTCTTACGAGAATGTTATATTGGCAAAAGCAGAATTTCTAAATGCGATTTCAATGTTTCTGCGCTTCTTATTGCAAGTCACTTATGAGAAATTTATACTTTTCTGGATGGGACCCCTACGGGGAAGGTCAGAAGACATTGAAATTATAACTGAAAAATTCTTTAGTACTCATGTACTGGCAAGCTTACGGGGAATTCATATGAGCAAAAGAAGAATTGCTAGATGGAATTTCAATATTTCGATTTTCATTTTTGCAAGTCACTAGGGCGAATTACATACGTAGCATTCAGCCCGCTCACATTAGTGCATGGTTTCACCTTAGTGTATATTTATGATATAATAACCCTTAAAAGGTAGAGAGAGCATAGGGGGTAGTGCAAATGGGACTGGGAGATAGTGTTTTTACTATTATATTTGTTATGATGGGTGCTGCTGCTGTTGTTACTGGACTCAATTTTGAGAAGAAGCAGGGCAAAAAATATAAGGGTGATAATTACGATGAGTATATAATTCTAAATAAGGTTATTTTAATTTTAATGGGGGGGATAATCCTATTTGGAACTTTCCTTGGACAAGGTATACCGATATTAAAAGATATGATTACAAATGTAACAATTGGAAGTTTGTTTGTAATATGGATTATATATTCAGTAATATCCAAAAAGAAATTTTCTAGCAAAAAATGAATCAGAATAGAAGTAGTAAACTTCTATCTGATTCATTTTTTATTTAAAGAAAAAATTATTCCGGGTGACATACTTTATTTCTTCCGGTACGTTTAGCAGAATATAATGCTGTGTCGGCATGCTTAACAACGTCTTCCAAATCAGATACATTATCAGGGTAAGTTGCAGCACCTATAGAAACAGTAATATTAATTTTTGTTTTATCGGGTAAAATAAAGTAGTGGATTTCTACAGCTAATCTTAACCGTTCTGCCACTTCTAGAGCTTGCTCACTTGGACAATCAGGTAAAATAACAGAAAATTCTTCTCCACCAATTCTAGATACAATATCAAAACTTCTACTAGAGGTAGATAATACGAGTCCTAATTGCTGTAATACTGCATCACCAGCTAAATGACCATATGTGTCATTCACTTTTTTAAAGAAATCTATATCAATTATTAGGATAGACAGATGTTCATTCTTATTTTTGACATTAACGAAGGACTCGTTTAGTGCATTATCGTATTGTCTAACGTTGTTTAAACCAGTAAGAAAATCTATAGTTGACTCTTGTTCTAATCTATTAAGTAATTTAATTGAAGTATTCATGTAATTTGCAATATAATATGCTAGAGCTCCAATAATAGAAGAACCCAACCAAAAATAAAAAAGCGTATGACTAAGTGTTATTGGATCTTTAATAATTAATAAAAATGTACTGGTAATGATTACGCAGCTTATAATGTTCATATAGATAAATTTTTTTAATTCTTCTATATCTAATTTTGAAATTAAAGCACAAGCAATAGCAACAATAAACATGTTAATAGAGGCTATTATAGCAGGGGTACTAACACCAAAGTAGCTTATTCTAAATATTGCAATTGTTATGCCGGCAATAATTGAAGCAAATCCACCACCATAAAGAGCGGCGAGTAGTATTGGAATATGACGTAAATCCATAATAACTTCAGGGGTAATCTTTATACTAAATAGCATTAAGATAATACCTAGCACTCCTTTAGTTAATCCGAAGAAAAATTTATCTTTGTATGATACTGATAAGTTTAAAAAATTTCTTTTGAATATTTGACTATTCATAAAAATAAAGGCAATTAGGATTGTACTGTTAATGAATAAATCTCTTAACACTATATAACTCCTTTCATAATAAGCGATGGTTATAATTCAAAGTAAAAAACTACTATACAATATTATATAATAGTTTTTTAGCGAAATAAAGCATATTAGGTAAAATAAACGAATATAATGAAAAAATTATATGTCTATGTGCTCTGGACGGAGTCTATAAACCACATCTTTTCTTTCTACCATTATATTAATTTTATCCTTTAATTCATCATCTTCTAGAATGTTTAGTAGCAGTTCTTTAGTAGGGTTGATTGCTGTAGGATGACTTATTAACTTTAGCATATTATAATCCCCAGAAGTGTCTCCATAAGCATAACTATGATTTAAATCAATATTATATTTAATTACAAAATCTTCTATAGCAATTTTTTTACTAGCACTATCCCACATAGGGATAATATCACCAGTGTAAATATCATCTTCGTTTAATAGGTATTTTGTTCCTATATAATCATCAAAACCATATTTTATAGACATTTCGCGTACAAGTTCAATAGGGCTACCTGATATGGTGATAATTATATGACCCTGATCTTTATGCCATTTAATTCTATCACGGGTATAGGTATAAACTCTATCTCCCTTTTGTTTTATAATTTGACTGGCAATAAACTCAATTTGACACCTATGAAGTCCGATTATTGCTTCGGAGTAAATATCAGCCATTTTAAGTAGGTAATTATCATAATTTCCTATTCGCTTATCCCATTTAACATAAAAGGGTTTTACTTCTTTGTACCATCTATCATTTTCTATAAGTTCGCTTTTGATTAATTTTTTAAATACCTCTGTAATTAAACCTTCCCTATAGAGAGTACCATCAATATCAAAGAAAGCAGCTATTCTTTTTTTCAACGGGATTCACCTCCGACACTAGTATAATTTAATATGGTATTGTGTAATATTTTAATAATAAAAAAATAGTGATGAATTAGTGGGGAAATATTATTCTTTTTTCAGTGATTATGAAATCTAGTGGTACATCATAAACACCGGTGGGAACACTATCAAGTATTTGATAGTCATAAGCTATTCCTATAGTAGGAGTAAATTTTGATTTTTTAGGTAAAAATCTATCATAATAGCCTGCACCAAAGCCTATCCTATTGCAATGCAAATCAAATACCACACCTGGGACTATGATTAAATCTATATCCTCAATATTAGCTTGTTTTAATAAATCATGTCTTGGTTCCATAACACCGAAAGTAGATTTAGTAATATCATTTGTAAGATTGTTTATTTTAAAAGGTAC
The DNA here is from genome assembly GCF_016650095.1 of Clostridium sp. GTDB lineage: Bacteria > Bacillota > Clostridia > Clostridiales > Clostridiaceae > Clostridium_AD. Next base: position 3,677 of record NZ_JAENWL010000065.1, read on the forward strand.
TATTTTTCGCTGTGATTGTATACAATAAGGCACAATTACTGTCTTACCATTATCTAAACACCAGGTGACAAGAGGATATGTATCTACTTCATTATTGAAACTTAAATATAACATGATATTTTTGCATTTTATAAATTGTGGTAATTCCGTAATTGTTTCTATAATTTTATTGCTAAAATCATTTACAGTTTCTATCTTCATATTTTTTCTTTGCTTAAGCATATTTTTTCTTAAATCATCTTTAAGATTATTCTCCATAAAGAGCCTCCTAGGAATTGTATCGCATAATTATAGTACACAAAATATAAAAACTGTTGTGGAAAAATCATTTATATACTACAAAATTTATGTTATTATAACATATGTTTTTAATATATGCAATTTGTAGAATATTACATAAGTTTCTATTATATGGGCGCATATAAAAAGTATTAATAATTATAAATAAATAATTTTGAGATCAGTAAAGTATTGTAAAATATTATATGAAAAAGAATAACAAAGTGGGACTAATCAATGATAAATTTTATGAAACGTTAGAAGAATAAGGTTTTGATTTTGAAAACAGATGACACTTTAAAGCGTTAATAAGAATAAAAACCCGTAACATTTATTGTTACGGGTTTTTATTCTTATTAGGTTATATTATTTAGCAGCTTCTACGTACGCTTTTTGGAACCATGTTTGACCTAAAGGTGATGTACGAGTTCCCTTAATATTTGGTTTTATAACTATTGTATTTGTATATTCATAAATAGGGATTATAACCATGTTTTCCATAAGAATGTCTTCTGCTTCATGCAAGATAGTCATTCTCTTAGCTGGATCTAATTCTTTTTTAGCAGCTAAGATTTTTGCATCATATTCTGGATTGTCGTATCCTGGGTCATTATTTCCTGAACCTGATGCAAATAAATCAAGGAATGTCATTGGGTCTGTGTAATCTCCTAACCAGCCATCTCTAGCAAGTTCATATTGTTTATCATTTCTTGTTTTTAAGAATACTTTCCATTCTTGGTTCTGAAGTTCTATGTCTACTCCAAGATTTTTCTTCCACATATCTTGAATAGCAGCGGCGATATTTTGATGTCCTACAAGAGTGTTGTATAGTAAAGTTATTCTAGGAAATCCCTTTCCTTCTGGATAGCCTGCTTCAGCAAGTAATGCTTTAGCCTGAGTTACATCTCCAGCTGCTGGGAAATATTCTTTACTCGTAAAATCCTTGCCATCTGGCTCTTTCATACCATGAGGAACAAATGAGGTTGATGCAATTTGACCGCCTTTACTAACATTTTCAACTATAGCTTCTCTGTCAATAGCAAGATTTAATGCTTTTCTAACTTTAACATTTTGTAAAGCCTTAGCAGCTTCTGGATTTACATCAAAAGCTCTAGGTGTAAGATTTGCTGCATAGTAGTAAGTTCCTAAGTTAGGAGTGATTTGGCAAAAACCATCTTTTATAAGACCAGGAATTTCAGATGCTGGTGGAGTCCTAAGCATATCCATTTGGCCTGCTTTAAATGCTGATAGTGCTGCTGTTTCATTCTCTAGCATTTTATAGTTAATAGTATCAAGTTTGATATTGCTGACATCCCAATACTTATCATTTTTCACGAAAGTCATTACATCTTTAGGCAACCATTCTTTTAATTTAAATGCACCATTAGTGATATAAGTTTCAGGTTTAGTAGCCCAAGCAGGATCAGTGTCTGCTACATCTTTTCTAACTGGCATATATGTTTGAAAAGCCATAAGTGATAAGAAGTAGCTTGTTGGGTTCTCGAGGGTAACTACAAGAGTTGAATCATCTGTAGCCTTTACTCCAACGTCATCAATAGTGGCAGGTTTTACACCAGGAGTTTTATCCGCAGCTGCAAGTCCGCTTTCATTGTATCCTTGCCCATTCTTTAAATAAAAGAGTTGGTAATTATATTCAGAAGCAGTGGCAGGTGTTAAAACTCTTTTCCATGCATATTCGAAATCACCAGCTACTACTGGTTGACCATCTGACCATTGAACGCCTTCTCTAATGTGGAAAGTATAAGTTAAACCATCCTCAGATAGTTCATACTTATCAGCCATACCTGGAATTGGTAGATCGTTGTCATCTAATCTCATTAAACCTTCGAAAGCATTCCCTATTATAGTCCCACTATCTACTGCAGTACTTAATGCTGGGTCGATAGTTTTAGATTCTGCACCTAAATTGAAAGTAATTACTTGTGGAACTTCACCCGTAGCATCTGTTTTTGGTTTGCTGCTACAGCCTGATAGCATAGTTGCCCCTAAAGTTACGGCAAGTAAAATTCCGCTTATTCTTGTAAATTTGTTTTTTGTCATTTTTATTATTCCCCCTCTAAGTATTTATATATATATATTCGGTGCAAAGCATCGAATTATATTCATTAGTATACAGACTAAACAAGTTTTTATGCAATCTAAAATAGGTGACAAGCCACAAAGTGATCTGTTCCTAAATTTTTCAATACTGGATCTACCTCTGAACATATTTTTTTAGCATATTTACATCTGCTTTTAAATCTACATCCTGGTGGAGGATCTATAGGTGATGGTATTTCACCTTCAAGCATAATCCTCTGTCTTAAAGCTGCCTGTTCAGGGTCAGGTATTGGAATGGCCGATAGTAAAGCTTGAGTATATGGATGCATTGGGTGGTTATATACTTCGTCACTTTCACCGATTTCAACCATTTTACCTAAATACATAACTCCTATTCTATTTGATATATGCTTAACCATTGATAAATCATGGGCTATAAAAAGATATGTTAATCCCATATTTTCTTGTAATTCTTCAAGCATGTTTATAACCTGTGCCTGTATGGAAACATCTAACGCAGATATAGGTTCATCACATATTATAAATTCTGGTTGCACAGCTAGAGACCTAGCTATACCAATTCTTTGTCTTTGTCCACCGGAAAATTCATGCGGATATCTGCTAGCATGTTCACTGCTTAATCCCACGGTTGTAAGCAGTTCTTGAATTCTTGACATCCTCTCTTTACCTTTATAAACACCATGAATGTCAATTGATTCACCAACAATATCACCAACAGTCATTCTTGAGTTAAGCGAAGCATAGGGATCTTGAAAAATCATTTGTATTTTTTTTCTATAAGGAAGCATCTGTTTTGGACTAAGCTTTGATAAATCTTTCCCGTCATATATTATTTGCCCACCAGTAGGTTCGTATAGCTTTATTATTGTTCTACCAGTAGTGGTTTTACCACAGCCTGATTCTCCAACTAGGCCTAAGGTCTCGCCTTTGTTAATTGTAAAAGAAATACCATCTACTGCTTTTACATTACTACGAGTAGGAACAAATAACCCCTTCTTTACAGGAAAATACTTTTTTAAATTTTTTATTTCAATTAATGCTTTTCCATCTGGAATATCAACTAATTCTTTTTCATCACTCATTATAAACTCCCCCTTCCAACAGGTGCTTTTGTCTTAGGTGCATCTGGGTGATTTAGAAAGCAAGCAGCAAAATGATTAGGACTAATTTCAAATAATGGTGGTCTTTGCTGTTCGCAAATTTTCATAGCATAATCGCATCTAGGCGCAAATGGACACCCTATAGGTGGTTTTAATAAATCTGGTGGTTGACCCTCTATTGGTTTCAATTTTTCTCTTATGGCACTTTTATGATTTGGGATACTGTTTAAAAGTCCCCAAGTATATGGGTGTCTTGGATTGTAAAACAAATCCTTAGTAGAACCTGTTTCTGCAATTAATCCACCATACATAACGTTTATTCTCGCACAAACATCTGCAACCACTCCTAAATCATGTGTTATAAGAATAATTGAAGTGTCTAATTTTTCTTTAATGTCCTTCATGAGCTCAAGAATCTGCGCTTGGATTGTAACATCTAGGGCTGTTGTAGGTTCATCTGCAATTAACAGTTTTGGCTCACAACATAATGCCATAGCAATCATTGCACGTTGTCTCATACCACCAGAAAATTCATGAGGATATTGTTTCATTCTCTGTTCGGGACTTGGGATTCCAACTAAAGAGAGCATTTGCACTGACTTATCAAAAGCCTCTTTTTTAGTTAACCCCCTATGTTTAAGTAATGGTTCCATTATTTGATTTCCTATGGTGAATACAGGATTTAGGGAAGTCATGGGATCTTGAAATATCATCCCTATTTCATTTCCTCTTATTGACTCCATTTGTTTTTCAGGAAGCGTTACAAGATTCTTACCCTGGAATAGGATTTCACCGTCTATTATTTTTCCTGTATCAGGAAGTAGTCTCATAAGAGACATCATAGTAACACTCTTTCCACTTCCAGATTCTCCAACTATTCCAAGAGCTTCACCTTTATTTAAGTAAAAGGATATTCCTCCTACAGCTTTAACTTCTCCTACATGTGTAAAAAAGGATGTTTTTAAATTGTTTATTTCAACTAATCTTTCCATAATTTTCCCCCTAACTATTTTCGCATCTTCGGATCTAGTGCATCTCTTAAGCCATCACCGAGGAAATTAAACGCAAGTATTGTTACACAAATTGCCATCGCCGGGAAAATAAGTTGCAATGGATAAAGCTGATATCCATCTAATGCTTCGGATGCTAGACTTCCCCAAGATGCTTGAGGTGCAGAAATTCCAAGTCCTATAAAACTAAGGAAAGCTTCTGTGAAAATAGCACCTGGCACAGACATTGTCATTGTTACTATTATTGGTCCCATACTATTTGGAATAAGATGCTTTAATATTATTCTCATGTTACTAGCACCGGATATTTTTGCGGCAAGGACAAATTCCTGTTCTTTTAGCGCCATAACCTGAGAACGAACTATTCTTGCCATTGTTACCCAAAAGGATATTGCAAGTGCAATTATAATACTTGTCATACCACCATCCGTAGATTCTGGATTGTGGAGGATAACCATTAAGAGAATAACATAAATCATAGGAGGAACTGACCAAATTACATCAACAACTCTCATCATTAAATTATCAACTATACCACCTGCATATCCTGAAACACTACCATATAAAATTCCTATAACGAGATTTAAAAAACTTGCCACGTATGCAATGGTAAGTGAAATTCTTGCTCCATATAATATTCTTATAAACATGTCACGACCAAACTTATCAGTACCGAACCAATGAGCTGAACTAGGACTTTGGTTTGCAATCATAAAATCTTGTGAATAATAATTGTATTTTGATACCATTGGCCCAATAATAGCAAGTAGAGTTATAAATATAACGAAAAATAATCCTCCCATTGCAAGTTTATTTTCTTTTAATCTTCTCCAAGCATCCTGGAAATAAGTCTCACTTGGTCTAACTATTTCGTTTAAATTTTTCTGACCATTTGGTATTTTTTCAAATAATTCAGTATTTATTTCCATATATATACCCCCTATGATTCAACTTTTATTCTTGGGTCAATTGCTGCATATAGTATATCAACAATAAGATTAGCGAGTACTAAGAAGGTAGCTTGTAAAACTACGAAACCTATTGTCACCGTGTAATCTCTGTTTCCTATACTTTGAATGAATTCTCTACCCACGCCTGGAATACCAAACAGACCTTCAATTACAAAGCTACCAGTTAAAACTGCAGCGATTAGCGGTCCGATATAAGTTACAATAGGGATTAATGAATTTCTTAGAGCATGCTTATATATAACTGTATTTTTAGAAAGGCCTTTAGCTCTTGCAACCTTAATGTAGTCTTGCCTTATAACATCAAGTAAAGCTGACCTTCCAAGTCTTGCAATAAAAGCCATTGAACCTGCCCCAAGAGCAATTGATGGAAGAACATAATCCTTTGCGGATTTAAGGCCAATAGCATTAAATATATGCGAATTTATTGCAAACACATAAATTAGCAATGTTGCAATTATAAAGCTCGGGACCGTAATGCCAAGGGTCGAAATAAACATACACAATTTATCTTGCCATTTGCCTTGATTAAGAGCAGCAACTATCCCCATGTAAACGCCTACAATTAGTGCGAAAACCATAGAACACACACCTAACCTAGCAGAAACTGGGAGCGAATATGCTATAATTGCATTAACAGATCTTCCTTTATATAGCATTGAAGGACCTAAATCCCCTTGTGAAAGGTTTACTAGGTAAGTAGTATATTGTTCGAATACAGGTTTATCCAAACCGTATTTTTCATTTAAACTAGCTATAACTTGTGGAGATAGCTTTTTTTCACCAGAAAATGGTCCACCTGGCATTAATCGCATTAAGAAAAAAGTTATTGTTACAATGACAAAAATAGTTACTACAGTTGAAAATAGTCTTTTAATTATGAAGCTTATCATTTTTTAACTCCCCTCATCGTAGAATGTTGGTACTTTTTACTTGAATTTGATAGAAATACTAGTGTTGGATTTAAATTACACCTCGCTATCTATGATTTAATTTATCCTTAGTTAATTTCAAAATATCCGCTTATGTAGTTTTTGAAAAATTCACAATTGTATACACTATTGAAATTCCTCGACACAAATATTTCATATTGAAATACTAGCATAAAATATTATGCTTGTCAAACCTACAATAGGCTTGTAAAACCAATGGTATACCCATCAAAACTGTTTTTAAGCTCTTCAGAACGGTTCAGTTGATATTGACATGTTTTGACTGAAATTGATAATTTATTGTTTTGTAGTTCCCGTAATTATAAAATTTATGTTAACAAAATGAATATTTATGTTAACATAATGAATAATTATTAATTAACTATTTTTAAGTTCTTCAGAACGCTTTTTATGATATTGGTCTGTTTAGACTCAAATTCACAATTATTAGATTTATATTTCCCTTAATTTCAAATTTTATGTTAAAAAATGAATATTTATTAATATGTCAATTTTCTAGTTAAATCTTTAATAAAGTGACAATTTTCTATGATTTTATTCTCAATTATAATATTTTGATTTAATAAATTATATATATTTTTTTGTTTAATAAAATTATATTAAGGATTTGTTAATATATTGTAACATATTGTAATATATATATAATATAAAAATATATTATATATAAAAAAATATTTTTAAATAAAACCCAAGAGGGGGCTAATAATGGTTGAAAAACGAGAAAATTGGGGGTCTAAAGTTGGACTTATTCTAGCAATGGCAGGGAATTCAATAGGGCTAGGGAATTTCTGGAGATTTCCTTATCAAGCTGCAAAAAACGGTGGCGGAGCATTTATGATTCCTTATGTAGGAGCTCTTCTTATAATAGGAATCCCTTTAATGCTCGTAGAATGGATGATGGGTAGACTTGGTGGAAGATATGGACATGGTACAGTAGGTTTTATGATTTATATTCAGTCAAGGGATAAGATTAAACCTAAAAAAGCAATCATATTAGGTTCTATTTGTGGAATGTTAGTTATTGGAGTTACATTACTAGTAAATTCATATTACAATCATATAATTGGGTGGACCCTTGGCTATGCTTTTTTATCTGCCACTGGTGGTTATTCGGATATGGCTGTAAGCACAGGAGAATTTTTTGTGAGTTATGTACAAAACCCTGTTTATGTATTTGTTTTTTGGCTTATTAGTTTAACATTTTTAGCTTTCGCAGTAACAAGAGGGATTCAGAAGGGTATAGAGTCTTGGGCAAAGGTAATGATGCCTGTTCTATATATATTTGGATTTGTATTAATTTATAAAGCGTTAACTATAGGATCACCAGTTAACCCAGATTGGTCAGCTTTAAAGGGGTTAGATTATCTTTGGAGTCCAAGATGGTCAGATTTAACTTTTAAAGGAACACTTGCAGCAGCAGGTCAAATTTTCTTTACGCTGTCACTCGGTATGGGAATAATTCAAAACTATGCTTCTTATTTAAAGAAAGATGATGATATTGTAACTTCAGCTTTGACCACAGTATCCTTAAATGAATTTGCTGAAGTAATACTCGGTGGAAGTATTGCAATACCAATTACTTATGCTTTCATGGGTGTAGAGGGTCTAAGTCAATCAATAGGACTATCTTTTATATCACTACCTAATATTTTTAGAACTATGGATGGCGGTAGGTTACTTGGTACACTTTGGTTTATGTTATTATTCTTTGCTGGATTTACCTCAGCTATTGCAATGTATAATTACTTGGTAACAATTTTAGAAGAAGGCATGGGTATGATTAAGAAGAAAGCATCATTTGTTGTTTTCATAGGATATATAGCAGTTGGATTACCAGTTGCTCTAGAGCCAATACTTACGAAAACCGCTGAACTTGCTTATTTTACAGAGCTTGATAATTGGGTTGGTACTTATTTACTGGTTGTAATGGGTCTTATAGAGATAATCGTAGCTGGTTGGCTCATGAAAGATAACCCATTAGACGAGATAAATCGTGGATCTTACTGGAAAGCACCAAAATGGATATATACTGTTATGATTAAATGGATAACTCCTGGAACAATAATAATTATTTTGATTGGATCAACTGCATCATATATTAAAGAAGGATATTTTAAACTTATACCAACATTTGTGGTAAAAACGCCAGAACTAATTCCCTGGGTTAATGGTGCGAGAATGGTTTTACTAGTGGTATTTGTTCTGGGCTTTATTGGGACTTATAAAAGTATAAAAAGCGTTTATGGTGAAGAATTTAAACAGAATAAGGTACTTATAAGGAAGTAATAATTTAAGAGGGTGGCGACTAGTTAATAATTGGTACCCATTTCAGAGAAATATAAGGGGGAAGAGGTATGAGTGGTCAAGCGTTGGCTTTTATGCTTATAATGTGGGGTGGAATAGCAGTTGCAGTAACACTTTGTTTAAGAGCAGTATTAAAGAATAAGTAAGAAAAATTATTCTTCCATATAAAGGAGCTCAATTTTTGAGTTCCTTTTATATGTATAATTATGAATTTTTCATGCCCCGAGTGTATGTTTTTGCTTGCCTCAAAAATTATATTAATACATTAAAAATTATAAATTGGGAAGTATATAACTATAATACTTACGATACTGTAGCATTAATAACGACTCAGTGTCTACAAGATATATAAATAGGGAGGAATATTCATGGATTATTCAAAAATAAGAGAAGTTAATGGAATAGACCACGCTTCCGATGTGCCAAGTGCAAAGAAAGGAATAGTAGATTTTCTTTCTGGTGAGGACAGATTTAAAGATTCGGTGCCACAAGATAGACTTAATTCATACAAAAAAGGTCGTGAAATAGCAGTAGAAATTGAGAATATTTTAAATGGAGATCAAAGGGCTTATTAGGGTATGAAAAAAA
>NZ_JAENWL010000289.1 GCF_016650095.1 Clostridium sp.
CCTAGTATATAACTTTCCAATTATCATTCACTGTTGCTTTAACTGTTTTTCTTTCAATAATATAATTTGCAATTAATTCAGCCATATCTATTGAAATATCTTTAAGGACAGGTCTTCCCTTAAACATCTGATAATTACCACCGCCACCTGCTCTGTAATTATTCATTACCACAGCATAATTGCCCTCCATGTTAAGAGGATAATTTTTATAATTAATTTTGGTAACTCTAGAGTTTATGGGTTGTGAAATATCTATAACATAATCTATTCCCTCCCACATATCATAATTGTAATGTTTAAGTGTAGGATAAATACCAGCCATGCTTACCTCTAATTTCCCATTAACTATACAAAAATATTCTGCGGTTTTTTCTAGAGCTTCCTTAATATCGGATCCTCTTAAACTTATTACCTTTAGAGTGTTTGGATATTTATAATTAGCTATAATATCTCTCATGGTAACATTATGCTTAAAACCCTTGCAGTGGTTATCAAAAATGGCTACATTAGATATATCAACCTTTGCTGCATCCATCTGAATATTATTTATAAACTCAGTGAAAGCATTATCTTTAGACCTTGTCTTAAAAGGATCCTTAATAAGCATGTCACCATCTATATTTCCAATAGGAATATCAAGCCATTCTTGAGCTCTTGTTTCTATAGAACTTATAGAATCCAAAATCCTTATATCAACTTCAGAGGCATTTGCAACAATAGTTGAAGATTTTTTGTTTGTTATAACCCATTTGCCAGAATTTTTAGTAAGTTCAATAGATACTTTGCCAAGGCAATTACCGTTGTAACCTGGTTGCACAACTAAAACACCATTTATCAATACATTTTCTATAACCCTATGTTGATGCCCAGTTAAAAGCACATCCATATTTTTCACAGTTTTGCATAACTCATAACCTTGATTTTCTCCTGTGAGTACTTCCCACGGCTCGCCAGTTTCTAAATCCCTTTCAAATCCACCATGATAGGACACTATATTTATATCCGTTCCTTCTTTATTTTTCATTATTTCAAGCCAATTGCTTGCACTCTGTGCGACATCATTAAAATCTAAATCTTGAATTGTCAAGGGATTCTCCCAGTTAGGAATATGCTTTGTAGTTAGTCCTAAAATACCTACTTTTAAACCATTATCAAAAGTTTTAATAATGTAAGGTTTATTCGTAAAGCTTTCTCCTGTAATTTTATTTGTTATATTAGCACATAGCCATGGAAAATTTGAAGTTTTAATTGCATTATCTAAATAATCCCTGCCATAATTAAATTCATGATTGCCAATTACAGCGGCATCATATCCCATAATATTCATAGCTTCAATCATTGGATTTGGCATATTATTATTTATTTTAGCATGGAAGTAAGATAGTGCCGACCCTTGAATCATATCCCCATTATCTATAAGTAAAGTATTTTGGTTTATTTCTCGCTGTTCAGTAATTATAGTGGATAAAGCTGCAAGACCGTGGTTTGAAACGGAATTATCTGAATAATTTATAGGTAATACATAGCCATGAACATCGCTAGTTTCTAAAATTGTTAGTGAAAATTTTTCTTTATAACACATTTTACACGCTCCAATCAAATACATATAACCCTAATAATAGTTCATTATCTTTTTAATATCAAAAATCAATCAATAAATCACTTTCTCCTATTAAAAATGCCGTATACACTGCACATTTCTATGCTATCTATACGGCATTTATTAGTTGGATATTGTTGAGGTATCCTAATAACTAAGCTATTATTTCCTGTAGCAATTTTGAAAAATATGCTGCATGAGCCTTTTCCTCTTCAAGTATACTAAACACTATTGTTGTAGCCTCTTTTTCAGATATGTTCTCATACATTTTTGTATATACGACTATTGCAAGTTCTTCCATCTTCAGTGCATAAGTTAGTGTTGACTTTAAATCTGTGAACGCATCTCTTGGCTTTTCCTCTTTATTAAAAACTTGATTTTCTATTAAATTACTCAAATATTTAGTTACGTCAGGATTAAAGATATATTCAGAATCTATTTCTTTGTTGTTTCTTAATTCATCAAAAAGTTTTTTAAACTTCTCTCTATGTACGAATTCTTGACCAGCAGTGAGTAATAAAAATTCTTTAGTTTTACCTTGTGCATGGCTAGCTCCATCCATGTAAAAATTATAACCCTCATCTTCCATTTGCATAGCAATTTTAAGCATTTCAATTCCACTAAAAGTATTATCTGTCATAATATCGCTCCCTTCCTATTCTTGTCTCTATTTAAACTTATACAACTCCATAATAAATTTCTTACCAACATTCTAATTCAATTTTACACTCTTTTCATATAAAGATGTACTAAAATAGTGAATGTTCACATATTGTCTACAAGACGTGTATTTCATTAGTCATTTATTTTCTACCCGATGTTTCTTCCAGTATACCTATTGTTTTTATTAAGGAATCGGTGAATTCTTCATCAGATGAGTTCTTAAAGATAAGCAAATCATCTTTTATATAAGGGTCATCCAAGGCAATAGGGATATCAAAATTAGTCTCAGCAATATACTCATTCCAATGCTCAAGTTTCCATGTATCCCTATCAGAATTCCTATCAATCATTCTTCGCTGTGTTACATCTATTGAAGTTTCTACCCAAATAACGACTAAAGATGCATTTTTATCTTTTAATATTGTTTTTAGATTTTTGATATAGTTCAAATCTCGTATTTCTTTTGTAAATGGTGCATTAATTAGCACAATATCATCATAATTCAAAGCTTCCAGTGCTAGTGCTACTATTGTTTCATATTCATAATCACGTAAATTCTCATTAAAAAAATCTGAACTTCTATTATATTCTTCACCTGCTACAACAAAAATCTGTTTAGATAATGTTATGAGTGTATCTTTATCAAGATACACAACATGCCTTAATGCCTCGGCAAGCTTTTTTGCGATATAAGTTTTTCCACTTGCTGGTGGTGATGTTACTAAAATTAATTTTTTCACAACAATCCTCTCCTAGTCAAAATTTTTAGAAGCCAAGTTCTTCCTCTATCAATACAACTTCCATATCCATATTATGCATCTTTTTATAGTAAATTATAAGACCATTACAAATACGATCTGGACTGGAACAATTATAACAATGATCTCCTTTTATTGCACATGGGGTTCTCAATCCTAATCTCATAGCATTGCGAGGAGCAGCAATGTTACGGGCACGCCAAATCGCCTCTTCAAGTGACAGTGAGATTTTATTCGTGCTGACAACAAAATATACCTTCTTATGACCGAACAGTGATCCAGCTACACGATTACCTGTGCCATCAATATTAACAAGCTCTCCTGATTCTGAGAGGGCGTTGACTGACGTCAAAAAAATTTCTGTAATCAGGCACTCTTTTGCAGTATCACCGAATGTTTTCCCTGACACCAAATGCTTAGGATCAACAACCTTATTGTGTGAGGCAAGTCTATCAAACAAGTTCATCTGCAGCATAGTATCAGAATCACCAAAGCCAATATATTTGTCATTAAGACTATTGTCTAAATACTGTGCCGCATCTTCACGAGTTTTAAAGAAGCTTACCTCATAATTATTTTTCTTAAGTGCAGTAATTGTTTTTTCAATATTCATATTTTTACTATATCCTCCAATCTATTTTCCATTTAAGATTCTTTTTATTAGTTTTTCAGCTTTTACCTATATTTATTATAAGAACCAAAAACAAAGAATGGAATATTATATTTATATCTATATTTTCATATTACAACCCAAATTCCATTCAAAGTTTTGATTTAATTATAACACGAAAATTTTTAGAAAAGTCTGGGATTACATTTCATATTCAAATTTTGACATTTCATGTAGACTCGTAATCTAGTGAATATTTTTGTGCTAAGCTTAAAAATATACTTAGTAAAACAACAAATAATTAGGAGGAAGAATATGAACAATTCTTTAAAAATCAGGGGTGCCAAGAAAAAAAACTTTATCACTTTGAGCCTACTTATATTAACTGTACTTTTTTCAGTGATATTATCTGGTTGTAGTGGAGAAAATTACGGAACAAAACTTAATTTTGGAGAAAACAATGAACTCTATTATACTACGAATGTAAAAGAAGAAGAAGCTAAGGCACTTGGAGATTACTTAGTTAAAGGCGAATTCTTTGCAAATGACGGCAATAGTAGAACTACACAATTAAATAAAACTGGCAGCACTTATGAATTTCGTTTGGTAGTAAAAGAAGGACTAGATAAAGATCAAGATACAATAGACTTAATGAAAATAATAGGAGCTGACTTATCAACATATGTATTCAAAGATGTACCTGTAGATGTTCATCTTTGTGATGATACCCTTACAACTTTAAGAGTAGTAGTTTTTAGTCCAGTAGATTTCGGAACAAAACTTACTTTTGGAGAAGGCAATGAACTTTATTACACTACGAATGTAACAGAAGAAGAAGCAAATGCACTTGGAGATTACTTAGTTAAACAAGATTATTTTTCAAAAGACAGCAATGGTATGACTGTACAATTAAATAAAACTGGAAGTATTTACGAATTTCGTATGGTAATAAAGGAAGGACTAGATAAAGATCAAGATACAATAGACGCAATGAAAACAGTGGGAGCTGACTTGTCAAAAGCTGTATTCAATGGCGAAACTGTAGATGTACATCTTTGTGATAATACCCTTAAAACCTTAAGAGTAGTGGTTTATTAAGATATTTCCACTGTAAAAAAGTATGCTAAATTACTTAAATTAGCATACTTTTTAACCTTATAAGCACCAGTATAATCTTCAATAATCAATTCTGTTTTCACTAATACATTTTATTCTACATCAAAGTTATTATTCATCTTCTTCAACAA
>NZ_JAENWL010000307.1 GCF_016650095.1 Clostridium sp.
CTTCTGATAGTTATGTAAATGATTCTACAGTTTCACCTTTTTCAGAAAAATTAATGCTGAATCATTCTGTATTAATGGCGTCATCAGGAATAGGTGATTTAGGTATGGCTATAGCAGGTTCTATGAGAAGTGACTTACAGACTAATTATATGAAATATATTGCTGACGCTATGATGTATAGTAAATCTGGTGTAGATATTCTAATTGATAATGGATGGCTTGAACAACCTCCACAAGCTGTAAAGCATGAAAATTTAGTATGGGTCTAAGTTCTAAAAGTGTTACTGTAAAACTAAATATAAATGGGTGCCCTATTTTACTATAGGACACCCTTTTTAAAATTCACATGTATACTCTTATAAAGCTATTCCTGTATACGTGAATTTATCACTTTTTTTTACCTTTTCCCTTTTTTGATTGTGGCGGAGTAGTCTGAACAACCTCTTTACCTAAGCTTATAACTAAATCTATTTTTCCATCTTTTTCATAGGATGTATTTACCACAGGCAATTGACTAATAACTAGTCCCTTATCAATACTATCACTATAATTATTCGTAATGTTACCTAGCAAAAATCCATTATTAACTACAGTCTGCATTGCAATATCTTGGGTCTCTCCAATAAGGGATGGGACAAATTTCTTTTCAACTACTGGTAATTTTGCCTCTACCTTTGGAACTGTAGTTTTTACAATTGGCGTTGATGTATCTTTTGAAATAAATTTTCCTAAAACGGAAGCAATCATAACTAAAATAATTGATGCAATAACTATCATTGCCTTTTTATTTGTACTAAGTTTCTTATTTTTAGGTATTACTTCATTCTTTCTTGTGAACATTGTTTTTTCAGTGCTTGCCTCGTCACCCATTACCCTTGTGAAATCATTTCCTATATCAGAAACCACCGCTGCACTCATAATCCTTGTAGCATCATCCAGGTCCTTATTTGCATTAACTTTATAATTAGAATTTTGTTTAATTGAACTTAAAATCTCTGCCATTTCCTTAGCGGTTTGGTATCTTTTAATAGGCTCCTTTTGCATAGCCTTCAAAATTACCTGGTTTATATTTTCAGGTATATCCGTAATGATTTCTTTGGGTGGAATAATAGGTTCCTTAATATGCATCATAGCTATGGAAATAGCGCTTTCTGCATTATACGGTACCCTTCCCGTCACCATTTCATACATTACAATTCCTAATGAATATATGTCTGTCCTACAATCTACAAAATTTCCTTTTGCTTGCTCTGGAGAAAAATAGTGTACGGTACCAATAATATTATTGCAATTGGTCATGGTTGTTGAATCTACAACTTTTGCTATCCCAAAATCCATAACCTTAACCATATTATCCTCTGTTATCATAATATTATCTGGTTTTATATCTCGATGAATTATATTGTTTATATGAGCACACTCAAGTGCTTTGGCTATTTGAAAAACTATATCTATTGTCTTCTCTGCACTAAGTCTGCCGTTTTCCTTTATTACTTTCTTTAATGTTTTTCCATTAATATATTCCATAACTATAAAATTAACATGATCTTCTTCACCAACATCATGAACATTCACTATGTTTGGGTCTGATAATCTTGCAATTGATGTAGCTTCCCTTCTAAACCTAGTTAAAAAATCTTCATTATCACCTAACTCTGCTTTTAATATCTTTACAGCAACAAATCTATTTAATAAGTGGCACTTTGCTTTATAAACAGTTCCCATGCCACCTTCGCCAATCTTCTCTAATAACTCATATCTATCTAAAAGTAATTTTCCTATCATATATTTTTTATCCTCCTATAATGAACATCAACATATACATTATATCATAGGCTTATGAACCTATTACATGAAGTATGATTTGAGCCGGAATCCACTTTCTCAATATCTACTATAAAACCTCATCTACATCTTCCTGTTTTTTATTAAAAGGTATCATATGCCTATCAAATTGAACAATGAAAATAGAACCTAGAGTCATCATAATTCCTAATAACTTAACTCCTAAAATCATTTCTTTAAAAAATAAATAAGAAATTATAACTGCAACAATGATTTCCATAGAACTTATTATACCTGCTTTCGATGCTTCAACTCCATAAGATAACCCAGTAATATACAGCGTGTATGCAACCACTGTTGGAAATATCCCTAAACAGAGAATGCTTGTTATTAGAGGCAAACTATATTTTACATATAACAGATCTAATGGATGAGAAAATGGCACTAAAAATATCCATCCAAATAAAAAACTATATAAAATAATTGTCAATGGATGGTAATCATCTATGATTGCTTTACTTATAATCGTAACTAAAGCATAATTGAACCCTGCTCCTATTCCCATTAGAACACCTACTGAATTTATGCTTAAATTCCCCAATGAGCCTCCGGTAACAGTTAGAAAGCAACCTATTATACATAAAAAAAGTGCAGCGATTTTAGTAGTTGTTAACAGTTCTTTATAAAATATCCTACCCATTATGATTAAAAAAATAGGCGACGTATATAGTAGAACAACTGCTGTAGATATAGTAGTCCTTTTGATTGCTTCAAAATATAACAGATTGAAAAGGGCTTGTGAAAAAAAGCCTATTAAAGCAGTATATTTCAATCCTTTTTTATCAATTTTCAATAAATTTCTATCCTTAAAGGAAACAAATATAAACATTATAAGGAATCCTACAAAAAGTCTGCAAAACACAACAAGTTTCGGTTCAAACCCATAACTAAAAAATATCTTACCAAACAATCCTAAAGTACCCCATAAGCTTCCCGCTATCGCAATCATTAAATATCCCTTTATTGGTTGTATAATAAAGCCCCCCCTGGAATTCTTATTACTACAACTTACATTTTACCACTACAGGATATCTTTAACTGAAAGAAATGACAAAAGCATAAATATATTTGTTATACACAAATTTACAGTGGATAATATATAACCATACTTATCATTGTTAATCCATCTCCTGTATTACGATAACCATGCGGTTTATCAGCTTTGAATCTTATTGAATCTCCTTTATTTATAATGTGTTCTTCATCATTAACGCTTACAACCACTTGACCTTGAAATACAGTTAAAAACTCCTCCGTTCCATCTCTATGCGCCTCTGCATTCAGAAGTCCATCTTTTTCAATGTCAACAGAATACATTTCAAATCTTCTACCATCTTCATAAGGGAAAATTGGATATACTTTGTATTTACCATCATCTTCAATCAGTGGTTCCACTTCCCTTTTACTAAGAACAACTATATCAGATCGATGAGGATTGATTATGTCAGTGAAAGAAATTTTTAATCCATTTGCAATTTTCCAAACAGTTGAAATTGTTGGATTGGATTCTTCCCTTTCTATTTGCCCGAGCATACTTTTACTAACCCCTGTTAAATTTGCTACTTTATCAAGGCTTAGTTTTCTTTCATCTCTTATTCGCTTTAAATTATTAGCAATTCTTAAATTTAAATTTTCCAAAAATATTCACCCGCCTATTGTGCTTTATAACGTATAAGATGTATAATATAACGAAAGTGCATTATAACGTTTATACTGTATATTATAACATATGTTCAAAAAGGGGGGATACTATTTTGATTAATCTAATTCCATTTTTATCTTATGTGTTTGTAACCAGTTTTACACCCGGACCAAACAATATATTATCAATGGTTAATTCAAAAAAGTATGGTTTTAAGAATTCATTTCGTTTTAATTTGGGAATTCTTACTGGATTTACTATGATTATGATTTCTAGTAGTTATTTTAATCTCATTTTATTTAATTTGATGCCAAAAATCGAACATTATATAGGTGCCTTTGGTGCAGTTTATATGCTTTACCTTGCTTATAAAGTTACATTTAGTTCAAAGAAAAAAGCAGAACTTTCTAATAAAAAAACAAATACCTATTTAACTGGACTAACAATGCAGTTTGTTAATCCTAAAGCTATTATATATTGTATTACTGTCATAGCTACCTTTATAATTCCTTATTATAAATCAAGTTTTGCTTTAATATCTTTTTCAATTTTCCTAGGATTTATAGGATTTATATCTACTGTTTGTTGGTCACTTTTCGGTTCACTATTTCAGAATTTCTTAACAAAATATGATAAACAATTTAATATAGCTATGGGTTTATTATTAGTTTATTGTGCTGTCTCGATTTCTGGTTTGATTGGTTAGCAAATTTATTTCCTCATAAAAATCCCCAGCAACTATTATTTTAATAAAAATAAACTCCGCATCAAAATATGCGGAGTCATCTATCACAGCTTTTAGCTTTAACCAATGATTTCTATATAATGAGAGATTCATTAACAAAATTTGAAGAAGAAAACATTTTATCTAAAGGCACAAAGGTATTATACCCTTGTGCCTTTATGCATGTCTTGTAGCCCTCAACAGCGATAATAGTTGGAAAAACTTCTGCGCCCATTATGTTTGCCATATTAAAGCATTTAAAAGTCTCTTGTCTTATGTCTTCAGAATTAAATTCCTTTTCAAACTCCTCGCTAGATATATTAAAACTTTTAGCTATTTCAGTGTATACCTCTAAGCTATTCATATCTCTTCCGTAAACGAAAAAGGC
>NZ_JAENWL010000223.1 GCF_016650095.1 Clostridium sp.
CAGGACGTGGAAGCTAGCGAACCTGAGCCAGGACGGCGAATGTGAGCGCCAGAGAATTTTATATTTGCAAAAGTTTAGAATTTCTTAATGAAATTTCACGTTTTGAGCTCGCTTGCAAGGCATGCAGGAGAATTATTACACCGCAAACTTATAAACACACTTCATTACTAATCATATCTTTATAAGTTTGTCTTTTACATATAAGTCTATGTTTGCCTTCACTTACTAAAACTACAGGAGCCCTAAGTATTTTATTATAATTACTGCTCATAGAATATCCATAAGCACCAGTTGAAAGCACAGCAATAATATCTCCACTATTAACCTTTGGTAACCTCGCACCTTTTAATAAAATATCTCCACTCTCACAACACTTACCTGCTATTGTAACTATTTCCGTACAAGGTTCATTTACTCTATTTGCAAGTAGACATTGATACTGTGCTTTGTATAAGGCCGGTCTTATATTATCTGTCATTCCACCATCCACTGCTACATATTTTATAACATCGGGTATATCCTTTATAGCTCCTACCGTATATAAGGTAATTCCTGCATTAGCTACGATTGCCCTCCCCGGTTCTATTACAAGAGTAGGATAGTTTATTCCATATTCTTCACACTTAATTTTAGCTTCCTCAATTATTACCCTACAAAACTCCTCTATTTTCTTTGGCTGATCACCTTTGTCATAATAAACACCAAACCCTCCGCCTAAATCTAATTCTTCTATATCATAACTAAATTTTTCCTTTATGTTTTTAATCAAAGACATCATTATATCCACAGCATCTTTATAAGGTTCTAACTCAAAGATTTGAGACCCTATGTGACAGTGTAGTCCTGCTAATTTTATATTTGAAAAGTTTAAAACAGTGTTTATAACTTCTTCTAATCCATTATTTAATGTAGTAAATCCAAACTTTGAATCAATCTGTCCAGTTCTTATGTACTCATGAGTATGAGCTTCTATGCCTGGAGTTACTCTAAGAAGAACTCGTTGCACAATGCCTTTTCCCTTTGCCTTTTCATTAATAATTTCAATTTCGTGAAGATTATCTACCACAAAAGTACCTACCCCAAGTTCAATTGCCATTTCAATTTCATCAATTGTTTTATTATTACCATGAAAATATACCTTTTCAAGTGGAAAACCAGCACTATGTGCGGTATATAATTCTCCTCCTGACACTACATCTAAATATAAACCTTGGCATTTTACAATTTCACACATAGCGATAGTTAAAAATGCTTTTCCAGCATATGCTACCTTATTCCCTTCTTCCTCTGCTTTAAATGATTCATAAAACTTTCTACAATTATCTCGTATATGCTGTTCATCCATTACATAAAGAGGAGTACCGTATTCTGTAACCAGTTCTTCAGCACTAACTCCTGCAATATTTAATCTATTATTTTCATTATTTATATTTCCAAAAAATCTCATATAAATCTCTCCTTCTATACATTTGTTTTTATAGATTAAATTCCTTTGCAATAACCTGAATAGCCTTTGATTTATCCTCTCTTTTAATAGCACAAGTAATTCTTATTTCTGAAGTAGTAATCATCTTAATTTCGATATTGTTTTTGCTGAAAACTCTAAACATTCTAGCAGCTACTCCAGAGGTTGTCTTCATACCAAGTCCCACCACTGAAAATTTAGTAATGTCCTTATCAACTATAACTTTGTTATCTACTATTAATTTATCTATAATTTCTAAACTATCCTTTAAGCTTTCTTTAGGAATTGTAAATGATACATTTACCATTCCATCTATAGGCGATGACTGACTTATCATATCTATATTAATTTTTTTACTTCCTATAGCTTCAAATATGCTAGATAATATATTCACATCTTTAGGTATATGTTGCAGAGTCACAGCCACATCCTCATCACTAGTTGCTATTCCTGTTATTGGTTTACTTTCCATATTCATGTTTTTTACCTCCCTAATTATAGTTCCCTTAATTTCACTATTACTAAGACCTACATATATAGGTATACTATATTTTTGAGCAAGCTCTATAGACCTTGAATGCATTATTTGAGCTCCCAAACTTGCAAGCTCTAACATCTCTTCATATTCTATTTCATCTAATTTCTTAGCCTGGCTATATGCTCTAGGATCTACACTATATATCCCAGCTACATCCGTATATATTTCGCAGCTACCTTTAAGCTTCACTGCCATTGCTACAGCAGTGGTGTCAGAACCACCTCTCCCTAAAGTGGTAACATCGCCTTCTTCATTTACTCCTTGGAAGCCAGTTACTATTACAATTTTACCTTCTCCTAAGCTTTTTATAACCTTCTTATCATGTATGTCTTTAATTAAGGCTTTTCCATATTGTCCACTAGTCTTAATACCAATTTGCCCTGCAGTATAGCTTATGGCATCATATCCAAGCTCCTTAATCGCCATGGCGAGTAGTGCACTTGAAATTATTTCTCCTGTTGATAGTAACGCGTCGAGTTCCCTCTTATCTGGTTTTTCTGATATCCCTTTTGACAGAGATATTAAATCATCTGTAGTTTTTCCCATAGCAGATACTACTATAACTAAATCTGTTTTTTCATTTTTTCTCCTTACTATATTTTGTGCAATCCCTTTAATTTTCTCTGTAGTGCCTACAGATGAACCCCCATATTTCTGAACAACTACTGCCATAATTTAACCACTCCTATTATTTATCACCTTCGGTGCTATTCATCACCTTTGTGTCATTTTGAATTTATATGCATTTATTCAAAAAAAATAAATGCAGCAAAGGAACACCTTTGCTGCATAAAAATACATACTTTTATACAAGCTTCGTGTACCCTGTAGCTCTCCACTGAAAAATCAGTGACAATTTTACACATATTTTGTATAAAACCAGAAAATATTTTTTACGTAATATATTTCTTCGGCCATAGCTCCTTTTCTTATTCATCTTAGCCTGTCAGCTCCGAACAAGTACTCTTAGATACAGCACCTCTACCCTAGGCAGTTTACTTTTTAAATTAATTATTAGTTTATCACAGTATGTTTCTAAGCACAAGTAATAATTGTAGATATTTTTACTATAATATCTATTAAACTATTTATATATTTCACTTCTAACACCTCTACTATAAAAATACATATTAGTAATAATCAATTTCAGAATCTCTGAATACTATATATTGATATGATGATATGGAGTGTGATATTTATGCAAGGTACTATTAAAAATATTTTTCCTGGTGGAAATACTTCTAGAGGCTTCTATTCCTTCTATAGGTATATACTAGGGCAGGATGAAGCAAGAAGAATAATATGCATAAAAGGAGGCCCTGGAACGGGTAAATCCTCCTTAATGAAGAAAGTTGGTAAATACTTCAATGAGAAAGGCTACGATATAGAATACCATCACTGCTCGTCAGATAATAATTCACTAGACGGCGTAGTTATTAAAGGACTAAACATAGCAATACTTGATGGAACATCCCCTCATGTAGTGGATCCCATAAATCCTGGAGCCGTAGATGAAATTCTGAACATGGGAGATTGCTGGGATGAGGAAGGCTTTAAAAAATTTAGACTTAAGATAATTGACATAAATAAAAAGGTTGGCAAAACTTTTAAAAGAGCTTATAAATTCTTTGGAGCATCCAAATTAGTTTATGATGATTGGTGTACTTATAACAGTGAGGCCCTAGATATTAATAAGTTAAATTTAATAAAAGAAAATCTAAAAGAATCTTTGTTTACTACCTCACCATCAAATATAGGCTTTGATAGGCATTTATTTGCTACAGCTTTTACTCCTAACGGCATTATCACTTATATAGAAAACTTAAGCGATGGTTATAAGAATATTTATGTATTAAAAGGTGGACCTGGTACTGGTAAATCAGATGTATTAGAATTTTTATCTGCTGAAGCCTTAAAACGTGGCTACTATGTAGAAATTTTCCATACACCTCTTATCCCTGAAAAAATTGAGCATATATTGATTCCTGACTTAAGTGTTGCCATTTTGACCTCTAATGAAATAAATAATTTAGATTTACCAGGTACTGTAATTGACATGAAGGACTGTTTAAATCTAAGTACCCTTCAAAAGAATAAAGTTGAAATGGAATATGATGCAACTGAGTTTTATACATTATTAAATAAGGGTTTAGCTACAATAAAAGAAGCTAAAGGTCTCCATGACGAACTTGAAACTTCCTTTGTACCAAACATGGATTTTTCTAAAGTGGATGCAGTCTTTACAAATATTATTAAAAAACTAAATGGATATGAAGAAGACTATTTAAATAACGAATAAATTCAAATGATATATGGCATAAAATGAGACCTGTAGAGTAGGTAGCAACAAAAAAGAGTCTATTATTATAGACTCTTTTTTGCACAATAATTTTGCAACTATCTTCTTTACAAATTATTCCTATTAAGTGGCATACTCATACATCCTGGTCCACCCCTTCCTCTCGAAAGTTCTGAACTTGGCATTGTTAGCACTGTGATTCCATTTGCATCCAATATTTCATTTGTAACATAATTCCTTTCATAAGTAATAATTTTACCTGGTGCAATCGCTAGTGTATTAGCCCCATCATTCCATTGTTCTCTTCCAGCTGTTATAAAATCTCCACCACCACATCTTATTAGTTTAACTGCTGGAAGGCTCAATGCATTCTTTAAAATATTTTCAAGTTTATCTGAGTCTTGTTTTATGTTTAGTCCCCCATTCGCTCCCTTAGTAATTTCAAATACATTTAACGATTCTTCAATTCCAGGGTGAATTGTAAACTTATCATAATCTACCATCGTAAATACTGTATCAAGGTGCATAAAAGCTCTACATGCTGGAATTTGGAACACTAAAACCTTTTCAAAACTCGTATGTTTTTCAAATAAATTCTTAGCAACTACTTCAATTGCTTCAGGTGAAGTTCTCTGACTACACCCTATTGCAATCACTTTTCCTGATAAAATTGCTTCATCGCCGCCTTCAATATTATTCGATAAACTTCTGTCATACCAAAGTGGTGTTTCAGAATCTTTAAAGTATCTGTGATTTCCATGAATATACTCTAAAAATAATGATTCTCGTCTTCTTGCCTCTGTCTGCATAGTATTTATTGTAAGACCATTGCCAATTGCAGCGCAAGGATCTCTTGTAAAATATAAATTTGGCATTGGATCTAAATAGAATGGATAGACATCATTCATTAACACTGCTAATGAATGCGTTCCTTCAATCTTCAGTTCATTTTTTCTAATACCTGAAATTACTTCATCTACCATTTTATTTATTGGCAAAGACAATAAATAATTATTTAAGCCTTCAAAAAGTATTGAATTTGTTATATTACTTTCTTCTAAAAATCGTTTGAGAAAGTCTTCTCGTACTTTCATATCAATTAACGCTTCAGAAGCAAGATCCTCTAAATATAAAACCTTTACATCATTTCGCCTTAAAATATCTGCAAACTTATCATGTTCTTTCTTTGCAACCTCTAAATAAGGAATATCATCAAATAGTAATCTTCCAAGATATTCTGGCACTAAGTTTTCAATTTCTTTACCAGGTCTATGTAGCATGACCGTATTTAATTTTCCAATTTCAGAAGTAATATTTATAAATGACCCCAAATCAATTCAACCCCTTTTGTGTTTTGTTCCACTGTTATTAGTATATCCTTAAATAATAATAAGTAAAAACTCTAAATATTACTTAAACCGTGTTTATTTAATCCTATAAAGCTTTTCAGATGAATTTCACCATAGATATATCAATTACAATTGGTCATTCTTATGTATGCTACCACACTTCAAATTTGAAAAATACAAATTTATAGATTTTAGTATACTTATTCATAAAACATATAATATACATGAATACACCGTTTATTATTGTATAAATATACAATATGTTTTTTATTCAAGATTTACTTAAATGTTTATGTTTTTCTATATTATTTGAAAGATCCATATAAAATCAAACTATATTCTTAGTATTTCTAATGCTGTTTATACAATAATCAATATTTTTAATTTAGTATATTCATGCTAATTGGGTTATATATACTTTTCCCTATGCGATAAAAGAGAAACCGTATGTTATAATATTAGTAATATATGAACTAACTTAAATAATAGTTATGATAAAAGTCATAGGAGGCACGTAAATGAACAAATCAAATGTATATTTTACA
>NZ_JAENWL010000020.1 GCF_016650095.1 Clostridium sp.
GACATCTTTGATTTTTATCTTTTTAAATGAAAAAATAAAATTAAAAATTAATTTTGATTAAGAATTTCTTTCAGTGAATTTATAACAAATTTAATATCCTGCGCAGACACCCAGTTGTGAGTAACAAAGCGCATTAGTCCGTCTTCTTCTCCATTAATTTTTATCCCAATCTTGTAAAATTTTTCTACTAATTTAGCTGTATTAAAACCAGTTTTTTGCATATCAAAGTATACCATATTAATATGAGTATCTTCTTTATTTACTACTATGCCTGGGATTTTTGACAATTCTTCTCCAAGTAATAAAGCATTTTCATGATCTATTTTAAGTTGAGGAATCATTTCCTTTAATGCTACAAGTCCAGCTGCAGCTAAAATACCAGATTGTCTTAGACCGCCGCCCATAACTTTTCTTTTCTTTCTTGCCTTAGCAATAAATTTCTTATCTCCAGCAAGCATTGACCCTATAGGAGCACAAAGACCTTTGGACAAGCAAAACATAACAGTGTCACAATATTTAGTAACTTCAGGTGCGGTTACATCTAGGTAAGCACAAGCGTTAAAAAGCCTTGCTCCATCTAAGTGAACGGGCACATCATGTTCTTTTGCAGAGGTATAAATTGCCTCCATTGTACACAGTGGTATTACTCTACCACAAGAATGTGCATTTTCAATGCATATAAGACCAGTACTAGGATAATGAATATCTTCTTCCTCTTTTCTAATTCTAGCTGTAATTTGTTTAGGGTCGAGTTCTCCCTTATTGCTAACTATGGTTCTAAGCTGAACACCAGCAATTATTGATGAACCACCAACTTCGTGCACAACTATGTGGCAATCTTCACCAATAATAACTTCATTACCTCTAGTACAATGTGTAAAAAGTGCTAGTTGATTTCCAAAAGTACCACTTGGTACAAATAATGCAGCTTCTTTGCCAACAAGTTTAGCAGCATATTCTTCAAGAGCATTTACAGTAGGATCATCACCGTAAACATCATCTCCGACTTCAGCTGTAAACATAGCTTCTCTCATTCTTTGGGTAGGTTCAGTTACTGTATCACTTCTTAAATCTATAAAATTCATTTGTATATCCCCCTTAGTTATATCTATAAACTCTTTATAGATATATTATAACTTAAATCTTTCTATATTGTTGGAAATTATAAGATTTTGCATTTGTGCTAGTTAAATCATCATTTTCATGCCCCTAAGTGTACAGATAATGGTATAATAAATTGTTAAAACAAATATTGTGGTTGTATAAGAATAGAATTTAATGGAAAGTGAAGTGGTAATTATTAGTAAGGCGTTATTCATTACAGAGAAACCAAGTGTTGCTGCGGAATTTGCCAAAGCCTTAAAAATAAATGGAAGAAAATCAGATGGATTTATAGAATCTGACAAGGCTGTTGTCACATGGTGTGTGGGACATCTTGTTACTATGAGTTACCCTGAGAAATACGATGAAAAATTAAAAAAATGGTCTCTTAATACTTTGCCATTTTTACCAAAGGTATATAAATATGAAGTTATAGATGGAGTTAAAAAACAATTTAATATAGTAAAGAGCCAACTAATCCGAGAAGATATCGATAGAGTTTATGTTTGTACAGATTCAGGGCGAGAAGGTGAGTACATATATAGACTAGTAGATGAAATGGCAGGAAGTCCGAAGAAGCAAAAGCGAAGAGTATGGATAGATTCACAAACAGAGGCAGAAATTATTCGCGGTGTCAAAGAGGCGAAGGATTTGAGTGAATATGATAATTTATCGGAAGCAGCTTATTTAAGAGCAAAAGAGGATTATCTAATGGGAATTAATTTTTCAAGGCTTCTAAGTTTAGTCTATGGAAAAACAGTAAGTAATTATCTTGGGAAAAGCTATATAGTCATTGCAGTGGGACGTGTAATGTCTTGTGTGCTTGGAATGGTGGTCTTGCGGGAGAGGGAAGTTAGAGAGTTTATTGTTACTCCCTTTTATAAGATCATTGGAAGTTTTAAAGCAGGTGAAGGATGTAGTTATGATGGAGAATGGAAAGCGGTAGAAGGCTCTAAGTATTTTGACTCACCACTACTTTATAATGAGGGTGGATTTAAAACGCAAGAAACAGCAGAAAAATTAATAGGAGAACTTAGAGATTCTAGTACAGATGATAAAGTCATGGTTGAAGCTGTTACTAAGAAGAAAGAAAATAAAAATGCACCACTACTCTTTAATTTAGCAGAAATACAAAATGAATGTTCTAAGAAATTTAAAATAAACCCAGAGCAAACGCTTAGTCACATTCAAGCCTTATACGAGAAAAAAATGCTTACATATCCAAGAACCGATGCTAGGGTATTATCGACATCTGTGGCAAAAGAAATAAATATTAATATAAAAAAATTAACGAAAATAAATGGAAATACAGAAATTAAAAACATAGCTGAGCATATTCTAGAAAAAAAATGGTACAGTAATATAGCGAAAACTAAGTATGTTGATGATACTAAAGTTACAGATCATTATGCTATTATTCCAACAGGAGAAGGCCTTCAAAACTATTTAGCATTAAAGGATGTACAAAAGAAAATTTATGATTTAGTGCTACGACGGTTTTTGGCAATATTTTATCCGCCAGCTGTCTATAGTAAAGTTTCTGTTATAACAAAGATTGATGTGGAAAGGTTTTTTACGTCTGATAAGGTGTGCATTGAGCTAGGTTATTTAGAAGTTTTAAAACCTGATAGTGATAGTAATGATAGTGAAAGTACAAATATGAAATTTTTAAGTACTTTAAAAAAAGGGCAAAGCCTGCAGCTTGAAGATTTAATTGTAAAAGAAGGTAAAACTTCTCCTCCTAAAAGATTTACTACGGGTTCAATTATTATAGCCATGGAAAATGCAGGTAAGCTTATCGAAGATGAAGAATTAAGAGAGCATATAAAAGGGTCTGGTATTGGTACAAGTGCCACTCGTTCTGGAATCTTAACCAAGCTTGAAAAAATACAATATATTAAAGCTAATAATAAAACCCAAGTGGTTATGCCTACTCTGCTTGGAGAAATTATCTACGATGTGGTTAAAAATTCTATCCCTACGCTTCTAAACCCAGAATTAACAGCTAGTTGGGAAAAAGGATTGACCATGGTTACCCAAAATGCAATAAAAGGAAATGAGTATATGGATAAGCTTGAAAATTATATAATTAAAAATACTGATAGAGTACTTAAATTAAATAATGGAGTAAGACTTAAAAACAATTTTGATATGGTAAGTGGATTTTATAAAAAACCTCAAACTGGGGTGGAGTAATTACAAAATTATAAGAGTTATAGGTAGTTTCAAAGATATGGGTTTATAACAATTGTTTTTATGCAAAAAAAAGTATGTATTACGTATAATGCATTTGAATAAGCTTTAGAACTTCTTATTTTATTTTTAATTAAGATGCGTTAAGAAAAACGTATGTTTGAGCGAAAGCGAGTTTACGTTTTTTAGCAAATTAATTAAAAATAAAATTAGTAGTTCTTAGCGAAGTGAATGCAGTAGTAGTAATATATACTTTTTCTCTTTTTTTTTTAATTTATAATTAGATCAAATAATCTTTTAGCTGCTTTTTTAGGACCATCTTTTTCTTGACCGACTACTCCAAGGGAAGTTCTAATTTGCCCGACTTTTACACCTGTTTTAAAGAATTCATCAAAATAACTATCTATAAGTACATTTACTAGTTCTTGTTTTTGAACAGGTCCAAAAGGATTTGCAAAATATGAATGTACCAAACCGAGTTCTGTAGTAGTACCCTTTGCCATTCTTGCACCCTTTTTACAAACATCAATGGCATCAATTGGATTTGTAAAGAAAGTAATTTCTTCAAGTCCATCTTTTACTTCTTCATAGTTATTTGCATAGAGAAATAAATCTATAGGATATCCTTTAATAATATCTTTATAGCTTGCTACTGGCATAACAAGTCTCGCATTAATTTTATCAGGATTCATAAATATACTTCTATCTATTTCTTTGAAAGCATAACCAGCATCTAAATCATCTAGTCTCACGAAAGCACCAATTTCAGTTCCAAAAGCTAATGGTTTCGTTCCTTCGTTTAGAGTTAGATAACCCATATCATCAAATACGATGGTCATGTCACTGATATAATCTTCACTTAAACTTCTAAAGGCTTCTAAGGACTCAGATTTACCAGCACCGCTATCACCCATAATAACAACATTTGCACTGTTACCATTATTCATAATAATGTGTACCATTGCGCCATGAATTGGGAGTGAACCACGTTTAATCATTATTAGGTTATGAAGAGTTAAGGCCATCTTTTTTACATACCCAAAGTAATCAATTTCGTCGCCATAACTTATATAGCCAAGCATAATATCATTTTCTATATCGTCATAAAATTCTGTTCTTGCTTTAATATGTGAAGGTTTATCAGTAGGGGAATTATTAACAGTAGTACAATCTTTTGCACCAAAGACAAAAACTATATCTGGTTTAACATCCCTATATTCAGTTTCTCTGGCCATTTCAAATAGGTTACAAAGAGTTATTGCATGAGCCATAAAATCTCTGTGAACATAAATGAATGCAAGTAAACTACCTACTTTAGCTGGATAACAAAACCAATGATCCGTATCTATAGAGCAATTTTTTAATGGATTTTCGAAACATTCATTGAAAATTCCATCGCGGGTATTGTTTTTAGGATAACTTATATAAGGTAAATCTAGCATTATTGCATCAATAAAGGGAACGTCTCTCAATATGTCATATTCATATGGAATAGGCCAGTTTACGTTATTAACAATTATACCAGCATTGGCACCTGCAGGCAGTTGTCTGTAAACCTTAGGTCTACGTCCAATAACATTCTGCCTAATCTTTCTGTATAAATTAAGTATAAGCATTGAAAAATCATTGTTAGCCTCAACAAAGCTTGTTTTTTCTAAGCCCTCATTAATTTTATTGTTGTGAATTACAGTGTATCTTTCAAGCTTTCTCCAAAAACCATAGAAATCTTCTATAAAATCAGTAAAAGGATCTTTGGTATTTATAAGGGAACTATATTTAGTATTTAAATTTATAACCTCATTTATAGTTAATACACATAGTAGCTTAAACAAATGTATAATGTAAACATCCAATTCCTCATTGCCTGTATCTGCATTTTGTAGTAAATATTTATAGGTATTTGAATTTTTCTTCTTTATCTTCCTAAGATAAGCATTAAAAACCCTTCTGAAACCATTGCTTTCTAAAAGTTTTTCAGGACTATTGCAGTATTTTGCAGTAAAATTTATCATTACTTTATCGTTACTCAGAGAAAATTCTTTTTTCAATTTGGCACCTCCATATGTTAGATAATAAATTATAGTTAATTGATTAATCGATTAATTGAAATCAGTATGAGCGGATGCTATCATAAATCATAGTCAAAAATTCGATATAACTCTATGATACTCCAAAAATGATTTATTAACAATGGTAAATTGCAGAAAGTCATATTTTGATATGTTAACGCATAAATACAGATAAAGAGTCAATTATAATCGAATGCTAAAATATAAATTATTATAATATTCCTTATCATAATAATTAAGTATATTATGTTGATATTGCAACTATATTATAGTGTAATTTTTGGAAGCTTTGAGATATAATGATACTAGGTACATGGAAATAAATAATAAGTGAAAATATATTAGCATGTTGACTTGTATTTATCTTAATATCTAGTAAAAAGGAGTGTTATAGTGAAAAGTAACAAAATGCCTCATTTAATGGCAATTGTATTAATGGTTATATGGAGTCTATCTTATCTAAGTATAAAGGTTGTAGTTGGTGATATGGATCCTATATTATCAGCATTTTATAGATTTATGCTAGCTGCAATAATTTTATTTGTAATATTGAAAGTAAAGTATCCTAAGGAGAAAGTTATAAAAAAGGACAAGTTAAAATTTGCCTTGGGCGGGCTATTTGGAGTAGCAATATATTTTATGTTTGAAAACTATTCTGTAGCTTATACCTCTGCATCAAATGTGGCAATTTTAATTGCGACTATACCTATGTTTACTCTATTTTCTCAAAGAGTAATATATAAGGAAAAATTGACTTACGGTAAAATCATTGGTGCTACCTTAAGTTTATTTGGGATTTTTATAATAATTGCAGCTAAAGGGCGTGTAAACTTATTTTCGCAAGGAAGTATAGGAGACCTAATGGCTCTTGGAGCGGTGTTTTCTTGGATAATATATAACATAGTCTGTAGTAATTTTAAAGGAAATTATAAAGTTATAACTATAACCACTTATCAAATTATATGGGGAGCGGTATTTTTAAGTCCTTCACTATTTTTTAACAAGCTACAAATACCTTCTACTATAGTTCTATTTAATTTATTGTACTTAGCAATTTTTTGCTCTTTCTTTGGTTTTATAATATATGTATATTGCTTAAAAGAACTTGGAGCAACCGTCATTACTGCTTATATAAATTTACAGCCTATTATAAGCCTAATTGCAGCTGCAATTATACTAGGTGAAGTCGTTACTATTTGGCAAGTGACAGGGTGTATTGTAATAATAGCGGGAGTAACTTTAGTTAGTTTGGATGGAAAGTTTGATTTTATAAAGTTCAAAAAGATATGATATATTCCCTTCGTGCATTGTAAACAACTAAGTCTAAAGAAGTTCTACTTCATGCCTTGCAAACGAACTCTAAACTAGAAATTTCATTAAGAAATTCTAATCTTTTGCGAATATAAAATTCTCTATCACTCTCCTCGGGGTAGTTCTCTGGGGGGACATAACAATTATTAATTGTTATGCATTCGGCGTCCTGCCTCTGGTTCGCTAGCCTCCACGTCCTGTGGAAGCTCACGAGAATTTTATATTAGCAAAAGAAGAATTTCTAAATGGAATTTAATAGTTTGTCGTTTCTTATTGCAAGTCACTACGGAGAAATAATGGAGGGAGTCAAATGAAAGTAGATTTATCTTGCAGCATTGTTCAGGATTTATTACCCAATTACATTGAAAAACTCACAAATGATGAGACTAATAAGGCTATTCTGGAACACCTGAACTCTTGTGACGAATGTCATGAGATATTCACGCATATGAGTACTGATATAGGTGATACTAAAAAAACACCAATTAAAGAATTACAATTTTTAAAGAAAATTAAAAAGACAAAAATAATAGCTGCTTTATTATGTATTATTTTAACTCTTACTTTTTCATATATGATTTATGCTTCAGAATATAAATATACAAATGATAAAGGCGTGTTATCCACTGCGATCACAGAATATACTTCTAACGGCCAACATGCAGTTGATGCTTATGTACTAGAGACTAAACAAATAGATGGAAACCTGATGGTGTTTTTTAAGGATAGTTCGGACCCTGATGTTTATGGTTTTGCTAAATTATCAAAAGGCTTAAATCGAAGATATAGATTGATCAATGCTAAATTTGGTCCTAGTGATTATTCGTCAGTAGTTAGAATTTATGAATTTGAAACAGGAAAAGGAACTTATTATGCGATATGTGGTCATAACATTGATAGTAAAATAAAAGAATATGGGCTTAGGTCTTTTATTGGGTCGTATTATCATCAAGAAAAAAGTTTTCTGCAAAAAATAAATGTAAGCAACACTCAATTCTTAGATTTGTATAAGAAGTCAAATATTATGAGTGAATTAGGTGTAGAAGAAGCCGAAGCAAATAACTTTTCAACTGATATCGTAAGTGTTAGTTTACTTAATTCAGCAGGAAATGATGTAACAGAAGACTATAGAAAAACAGATGATATTAATAGAGGATGGGGCGCCGGCGTTGGAACTGCAGAATTATTCGTGCTAAATGTTATGGTCGCTATAGTTTTAATTTTAGGGATTATATTCACCCGGTATTTCCTGACAGATTGAGTTGCCTATTTGAATCACATTCTAAAGCAATAGCGAGGCTATAATCTTTTCAAATACAATTTTATTTTAGTATGTTAACAAAAGTATATATTGCGTAAAATGCGTTTGAATAAACCATAGCAATTCTTAATTTAGTTTAATTATAGTTGCGTTAAGAAAATCACATGTTTGAGCGATAGCGAGTTTGTGATTTTTAGCAGCTGTAATTAAACTAAATTTTAGAATTACATGGTGAAGTGAAAGCATCTGGAGCAATATATACTTTTGCTATAACACACCATGAGAAAAGCACAGATACTAATTTTTTTAGTATCTGTGCTTTTTGTTTTGTTATATGAATAGATTTACATTTGACTCTTCGGCTTCACCTAGGTAATAACCAACTCCGCCAATTTTTACTCCATCAATAAGTTCCGCTTCAGTAATGCCCATAACATCCATCGACATTGAACAGGCAACTACTTCTACGCCACTATCAATTGCTGATTTTATTAAATCTTCAAGAGAATCTATATTTTTATTTTTCATAACTTTACGGATCATTTTAGCTCCCATTCCCATCATGTTCATTTGTGAGAGTTTAAGTTTTTTACTTCCCCTTGGCATCATAAATCCAAACATTGAATCCATTAAACCTTTTTTAACAGATACTTTTTCAGGTTTCCTTATAATATTAAGTCCCCAGAAGGTAAATAGTATAGTAACTTTACTTCCCATAGCAACTGCGCCATTTGCAATAATGAAGGCTGCGATGGCTTTATCTAAATCACCACTAAAAACTACCATAGTCTTATTGCTTTTTTCAACTGCAACAGCTGGAACAGATGGACATGAATCATTTACTAATGTATCATTATTCATACCTTTTCTTATAAAAGCATAACTCATACCTTTTTCTTTGCTTAAATCCATTAGTTCATTTTTTGTTTTATTACACCAAGCTCGGATGTCCTCATAGAAGCCAGGATCAGAAGCTATTACTTTTAATATTTGACCTTTATTTAATTGGTCAATCTCGGCTTTAACTTTAATTAAAGGCCCTGGGCAACACATACCACAAGCATCCAGGATTTTATCAATTTTGATAGTTCCTTTATCTACTGTTTCATTTACAACTTTTGTATTTGAATTTAAACTCTGAGTTTTTGTTTTATTATTGTCTTCAGGTTTATTTGGCTTAAAATTCAAAATTGAAGCTGACTTATATCCTCCAGTTAAGTTTTTAACTTTGTATCCTTGTGGAGCGAGCATTCTAGAAGCGATATATCCTTTAAGACCTATTGCACAGTATTCAAGAATTTCTTTATCTTTATCAAGTTCACCTATTCTTTCTCTTAAACTATCTATAGGAATATTTATAGCATTTTCAAGATGCCCGTTACCAAATTCCATTTCAGTACGTAAATCTAAAACTGTAGTATTTTCTTTATCATAAGCCATAAACTGATCAGCGGTTAATATATCCATTCTTCCAGCTAGAACATTTTCTGCAACATATCCTGCCATATTTACTGGATCCTTAGCTGATGAGAAAGGTGGTGCATATGAAAGCTCAAGTTCTGTTAAATCATAAATCGTACCTCCGAATCTTATAGCTGTTGCTATTACGTCTATTCTCTTGTCAACTCCATCATAACCTACACCTTGAGCTCCAAGAATTTTACCTTCATCATTAAAAATAAGTTTTAATGTCATTGGAAGAGCGGCTGGATAATAAGAAGCATGAGCCACAGGATGAATAAATATAACTTTATAAGGAATATTGAGTCTTGTTAAAGTTCGTTCATTATTGCCTGTACTCGCAGCTGTTAAGTCAAAAACCTTAATGATAGAAGTTCCTTGAGTTCCCTTATAAGTAGTTTTAAGACCTGCTATATTATCTGCTGCAATTCTACCTTGCTTATTTGCAGGACCCGCTAGTGGTATTGCAGTTTTTGTTTTATTTACATAATCTACAACTTCGATAGCATCACCTACTGCAAATATGCCGGGTACACATGTTTCCAATTTTTCATTTACTATTATATGACCTTTAGGTCCAAATTCTATTCCAGTATTTTTTAAAAAATTAGTATCAGGGGTTACTCCTATTGCGAGTATAACCATATCAGTGCTTAATTTTGTACCACTACTTAAAGTTATTTCAACACCATTTTCAGTATCTTTAAAAGCTTTCACTCCATCATTTAAAATCATTCCTATACCGTTATCTTGAATTTCCTTTTCGATATATAAAACCATGTTTGTGTCAAAAGGTGCCATTATATGAGGTGCTGCTTCTACCAAAGTAACATCAAGGCCTCTATCCTTCAGATTTTCAGCCATTTCGATACCAACAAAACCTCCACCAATAACAACAGCACTATTAATGCCTTTTTTATCCACATATGCTTTTATATTATCAGTATCTGGTATGCTTCTTAAAGTGAATATCTTTTCACTATTAATACCCTCTATATTAGGTTTAATTGCTTTTGCTCCTGGTGATAACACTATATAATCATAGCTTTCTTCATAAGTGCCGCGAGTCTTACTATTTACTGTTACTAGCTTTTTCTCTGTGTTAATAGACATTACTTCGCTGTTATTTCTTACGTCTATATTAAATCTAGTCTTGATACTCTCAGGTGTTTGAACTACAAGCTTTTCTCTTTCTTTTATAACATCTCCAATATAATAAGGTAATCCACAATTTGCAAAAGAAATGTATTCATCTCTTTCAAACATAATTATTTCTGCAGTTTCGTCTAGTCTTCTAATTCTAACAGCTGCTGAAGCTCCACCAGCTACGCCACCTACAACTAATATTTTTTTTGTCATATATATTCCCCCTAGTATTATTATCATTATTTATTAACTTGATATTAAAATAGATTTTATTAATTATATTAATTTTATTATTCTATCGTCTGTAAGTTTACTCCTTAAATTATATTCATTAGATAACTGCAAATTTTATATTCACTAGATAACTACAAATTTTAATATCTATGTATTGGAGTTACCTAGTTACAGTACATTTAATTCTCATCAGGATATATTGAATTTATTACGTTTATGATAGTTTCATTACAGATTTTATAATTAATTTGTAGGCCATTTCTTTCACCTTTGATAATTCCTAAAGATTTTAGCTTTTGAAGATGTTGAGAAACGGTGGATTGAGGAAGGCGTAAGCATTCCTGCATATAGCTAACATTGCAGCATCCTTTGTTCATAAGTCCCCGAATAATACATATCCGTACAGGGTGAGCAATTGCTTTTAATAAATCGGAAATTTCTTCATATTGTTGAAAATCTGTATTCATAAAAATTCTCCTTTTTATAAATTAATAAATTTTAGCCTTAGTATTAGTATTAGTTTTAGTTGAGATATTAAACATATCTATATATCAACTCGTAATCTAATACTGTATATCTCTATATTAATATATAACGATATGAATGTCAATATTTTAACGAAATTCTTTTTAAATATTATAAGAATGATATATAGATATAATATAAAAAGGGGCTACATTAATTATAAAATCAATGTAGCCCCTTATAACGCCCAAATAGTTATTTAAAATACATTCCTCTGCCACGACGATTTTTACGCCTCGTGATAGATGTTATTAAATACACAATCAATGCTAAAAGTAAAATTAGTACAATTGCAAGTGCGACGTATATAATTATATTGTCTTTAATAAGAGTAGTTTTTGAAATCATCGGATACAATTTATAGATCTTTGTAGAATCCTTTTGTTTAAGATCTAAGGTTCCAACAGAAGCCTCTTTATCAAGTTTCCATGGATTTATGCTATCAGCTTTAACGGAAGTTATCGGTTTGATATCATTTTTATAAAAAGTCACATCTTCTTTTGATTCTAATGGAATATCAACCGTTTTTTCCGGACCTATGAATGGAATAACCTTATAGGGTACAGAAATTGTTTTGATCGTAGTATCCTTTTTATGTAGTACTTCTTTTTTAGCAGCATAACTAAAGTCAATTAGTTTTGTCATATCTTCAAATACTTTTGTATCTTGTGGTAGGTTATAGTCAGACTTCATAACAACACCAATGATATGGCGACCGTTACGTTCATATACAGAAACTAGGCATCTCCCAGCCTTTAATGTATAGCCAGTTTTACCACCTACGTTACCAGCTATGCCAAGAAGTTTATTCCTGTTTTCAACAGTGGCTTCTGGGCCATTAGCAGATTTTATTACACTTGTTTTTTTACCCATAGATTTTTTTACCCAATCATTTTTATAAGCAGCTCTACCTAAGAGAGTTAAGTCATAAGATGTTGTATAATGTTGGTCATTTGCATCATCCAAGCCATTTGGAGTTATAAAATGAGAATTAGTCATTCCTAGCTTGGCAGCTTTGTCATTCATCATTTTAGCAAAATTAGTTGGATCTCCGCCAACGTTATCCGCAATCATATAGGCAATATCGTTTCCAGAATATAGAAGAAGACCATCCATTACGTTGTCAGCGGACATTGTATCACCGATTGCTACAGGATGAACATTTAGGTTATAAGAGTAAGGTGGTTGATCTTTTGCATTTTTTGTATATTTCAAATTGTCTGTTGATTTCTTATTTTCAGCAAGTAGCAAGGCTGTAATAAGCTTTGTTATGCTTGCAGGGTACATCTTATTATCAATGTTTTTAGTGTAAATAATTTCATTAGTATCCATATCTACAGAAATCGCAGCTTTACCAATTAATTCTGGCGGGTTAACAGCGGCAAAAACAGTTGTAGAAAAGATAAGTGTAAATACTATTGCGAATAATATAAGTCGATTTCTTCTTTTCAATTTTCATCTCTCCATTTACGTTAAATTTTATATTTATCTACGGATATGGATAAATACACAACAAGTATATCATTTTAATATATTAAGAACAAGGAACAATGTTTAACGATAGAAAGTGTGACAGAAATAGTTTTATTTATATATACAAGCTAAATATATTAATGCTAATATAAAGAGAATCAAATTTTAAGAACATTGTATTTTTAAAAAGCATAAAAGGAAAGACTATATAAAATTGGTGGTGATTAACACGATAGATAAGCTAGAACAAATATTTAGGAATAGGGATTCTAAGGTAATAGGGAAATTTGATGAAAGTGCAGTCATGATATTATTTGTGGAGGATGCAAATGAATTATCCATAGTATTTGAAGTGCGTGCTCATAAATTAAGAAGTCAGCCAGGGGATGTTTG
Organism: Clostridium sp.; assembly: GCF_016650095.1. Taxonomy (GTDB): domain Bacteria; phylum Bacillota; class Clostridia; order Clostridiales; family Clostridiaceae; genus Clostridium_AD. The sequence goes on from NZ_JAENWL010000020.1 coordinate 13,168, forward strand.
TTTGCCAGGTGGAAAAGTGGAACAAGATGAAGCTCCAAGGGAAACTTCTATAAGAGAAACTATGGAAGAATTAAATTTAGAAAGAGATCAAATTAAATTTATAGGAGATATGGACTATTATATAAGTCCTTATGGAAACAGAATGTATGCTTTTGTAGGTATTCTAAAATATGGTGATATAAACGCTAACCCGGATGAAGTACATCACGTATTTAAAGTTCCATTGAAATTCTTTTTGGAAAATGATCCTTTGCTATATAAAATGGGGATCGGACCCACAAACCAAGAGGATTTTCCTTTTCATTTAATCAATGGAGGGAAGGACTACAAGTTTAGGAAAGGGTATTTAGATGAGTATTTTTATGAGTATAATAACCATAGAATATGGGGTTTTACAGCCCAGATTATTAAGAGCTTTATTGATGTCTTAAAAAGCAGTAATAATATTTAAATTATTACTGCTTTTTAAGTTAAAGTATCTTCTGCTAAGCTGAAATGTCGTTAAATCATTTACTACTTACAACCTTGTTTTGTTTCATGAATAATGAAACGCTTAATACAATGAGAGCTAAATAAACAAAAACATATATAATTGAGATTAATCCTGATTTATAGAAAAATTTCAAATAGATGAAGGCAGTTTGAGAGAGTAATGCCCAAAATAGAGAAATAAGAGCCATGATATTGTTTCTATGTCTCCAATGGTCAGGATCTTTCATGCTTCCAATAATTTTAGTTCGTCTTTTACTTTTAGCACCTGTGTTAATTACTAGAAATTTGTAATAAAGAAAAAATACAAATGCTAATATAGAAATACCAAAAAACATATAGGATAAAGACATACTAGTTATATTCAAAAAAATCACTCCTTTTAGCAATTAATATTCCCTAAAAGTTGAAATTTATGTTTATCCAACATGCTTATGGGCATGAAAATAAAAAAAGAGGGAAAATCCACCCTCTTATAAAAACACTATTCTTTTTTTTCAGAAACAACATTTTCAAAATAATCTGTTCCCCATTTGCACATAACGTCTAATATAGGCATGACACTTTTGCCCTGCTTTGTTAAAGAGTATTCAACTTTAGGAGGAACCTCTGCATATACTTTTCTATGAACCATCTCATATGATTCCAATTCTCTAAGCTGTTGTGTTAACATTTTTTGCGTTATTACTCCCATAGATCGTTTCAATTCACTAAATCTTAATATATCGTTGTTGGCTAATTTCCAAAGAATAATTGGCTTCCATTTACCGCCTATAATATCTAGTGTTAATTCTATGGCACAGTTATATTCTTTATTATTTATTTTCATTATTTTATCGCTCATTATTCCTCCTAGTATTCATCTGAGTGGGTAAGGTATATTTAAGTAGTACTTATTAATAAAATAAGTTGTTAAGATACTAAGCAACTTATAAGTTAGTACTTGATTAAAAAACCTTTGGTATGTACAATTATATCATTGATATATTTTATATACAATATTTCAATAAAGATCTTCAAATAAAGGAGGAAAAGAAATGAAAGAAATTAATAACTTGCATAATGAGATTATAGGAGCAAAAGTGGTGGAGGCTCTTATAAAAAATGGTTTTTCAGCAGTTTATTTTCAATCAGGTGCGGAAGCCTCAGACTTTATAATGAATAATATACTAACGGGTGACAAAGTAGGTTTTGGGGGATCGATGACTGTAGCAAAACTTGGTATACAGGAAAAGGTAAAATCCATGGGTGGAATTGTACTAGATCATGGTGACTCTACTTTATCGCCTGAGGAAAAAATGGAAACTATGAGAGGAGAGCTCCTTAGTGATGTTTTTCTATGTAGTTCTAATGCTGTAACTTTAGATGGAGAACTTGTTAACATTGATGGAGTAGGAAATAGAGTGGCAGCAATGACATTTGGGCCTAAAAAAGTAATTGTTACAGTTGGGGTAAATAAAGTTTGTAAAAATGAAGCTTCAGCTTTTGAAAGACTAGAGCAAGTTGCGGCACCAAAGAATAATATGAGACTAAATACAAAAAATCCCTGCACTAAAACTGGAGTATGCAATGACTGTAAAGTAGATACTAGAATCTGTAGGATTTATTCTGTCATTAAGAGAAAACCTGCGAGAACTGATATTACTGTAGTTGTAGTTGGTGAGGATTTCGGCTATTAACGACATATCAGAAGGATTTATGAACACCCTATAAGTACTATCTTAATATGTTAATATGTTTATATTTAGAATTTTCAAAAAACACTTCAATTTATTGCTTAAATGTCTTATAATGTTATCACGATAACAATGTTGCTATAGTAACATTGTTACAACAGTAACAAATTATGAGAATGGAGGGATGAAATGTTACAGTGTCCTTTTCTAACAACTATAGAAGAAGAAATAGACTGTTTTAAGGAGTGTTCATTATTTAAAGGGGTGGATAGTGACGGAAAATGTCCATTTGTAGAATTTAAAAATACTAAACCTTTCAATATTAAGGATATTTCTGATTATGATTCATTTAATGCGGAAAGAACAGCTCAATTAAGAATGTTATATAAAGAAAACTATGTATAGGATTGGGTTTAAGGGATTGTGTATAATATGTAGTAATCAGGATATAATTAATACAAAATGGGGAAGTGAATTTAGATGGAAAGAACTTTGGTTTTAATTAAACCAGATGGAGTTAAACGAGGACTTATTGGGAAAATTCTTAATCAATATGAGGATAAATCATTAGAAATTGTGATGCTCAAAATGCTTACTGCTACAAAGGAAAGTGCTAAAGAACATTACAGTGAACACGCAGGAAAGGTATTTTTCGAAGAGTTAATAGATTACATTACTGAAGGCAAAATGTGTGCAATGATTTTAATGGGTGAGAAAGCTGTTGATGTAGTACGTAAAATCAATGGAGATAAGGATCCTATAAAAGCTGAACTGGCTAGTATAAGAGGAAAATTTGCAATAGATAAAACACAGAATTTAGTTCACGCCTCTGATAGCACACAAAGTGCAGAACGTGAAATTACAATTTGGTTTCCAGAGCTTTCATTAGATGATAAGTATAAGGGAACTGTAAATTTGTTTGCAAAAACTAGTGGTCCATTAATAAATGTATAGTTTAAAAAAAGCTAACCAATTTAATTTTGGCTAGCTTTTTTATTATATAGGAAACAGCTTGCTGAAGTGGCTGTGGATAACATCTATACGCTAGAGCTTGTCATTTTTGCCACTTGCCACCATGTGACTAATGAGTACAATGTCCAGAGCAACCATTACAGGATTCAGAGCCTGATTTAGAACAATTTGGTTTACTATCTTCTGATAATAGTGTTTTAATCCAAAATCTAGAATCACTATAGGCTATTGTGAGCTCGCAAATGTTGTCAAAAAGAGTTTCATCATATAATAATTTCAAATCACCTATATTATTTTTAATGTCTCCTAGTTTAAAATTGTCTAAGTAAATGTCAACTTTAGCAGTTTTACAACAACCGCTGGCGTACAAAAGTCGTGCACTATCATAGGTTCCGTCAAGTTTAATCATTTCCACAAGCTCATCATGAGCATCTTTTGAAAGTTTAATTTTTAAAGTTTGTGCCATAAGCCCTCCTAGTATTACTTTGGACGAGTAACAACTATTTTCTTGTTACTCCTCAAGAGTTTCAGAATAATGATTTAATAAACCTTGCTTAAGATTCCATAATTTCCAAGAAAGATCCACATAATATGCATGAGGATTATCAAGTCTTAAAACTTCGCCCCATAATTTAGACACTTCTTTCGCAGAAAATGCTTTTATTTCCATTACAGATGGGGACTTATAAACCTGTTGTCCATTTTCAAATAGTTTAACCATAAGATCTTTTATATAGTAATGTTTAAGATTTTTCTTTTTCCATGTATAAGTTGGATTAAATATTTCAAGAGGTCGACTTTTATCAATTACCTCGTCATGCAGGGTAATCAAATCAGCAATGGCCTTGTGTGACGTTTTATCAAAAATTCTATATAATTTTTTAAAAGCAGGATTGATGATTTTTTCTGCATTTTCACTAATTTTAATTTTTGGTATTATTTCTCCATCATTCTCAACAGCAACAAGTTTATAAACACCACCAAACACTGGCTCTGATCTTGCTGTAATAAGCCTTTCTCCAACACCAAAGTTATCAATTTGTGCCCCATTGTCCAGAACTCCTCTTATTATGTATTCATCAAGAGAGTTAGAAACCGTAATTTTTACATCTTCGTATCCGGCTTTATCTAGGAGTAATCTAACTTTTTTGGTTAGATAAGTAATGTCACCGCTATCAATGCGGATTCCTTTAGGCCTTTTGCCCATAGGTTTAAGTACTTCATCAAATACCCTTATGGCATTTAGAACACCAGAGTGTAGTACGTTATAAGTATCTATAAGCAGTACACAGTTATCAGGGTAAGTTATAGCCCAGGCTTTAAAGGATTCGTATTCAGTATCATAAAGTTGTACCCAACTATGAGCCATAGTTCCCATAGCTGGAATATTAAACATCTCTTCAGCTATAGTGCAGGCTGTACCAACACAACCACCAATAACGGCAGCACGAGCTCCGTATATAGCACCATCATATCCTTGAGCACGCCTTGAACCAAATTCCATAACTGGCTTACCCTTTGAGGCTCTACATATTCTACTTGCTTTAGTAGCTATTAATGTTTGATGATTTATTGTAAGTAAAACCATTGTCTCAACAAATTGAGCCTGAATAATAGGTCCGCGGACTATAACTAAGGGTTCCCCTGGAAAGACGGGATAACCTTCAGGCACAGCCCATACATCACAAGAAAATTTGAAATTTTCTAGATAATTTATAAATTTTTCGGAAAAAACATTTTTGCTTTTAAGATAGGATATATCGTCACTTGTGAATTCTAAATTTGAAAGATATTCAATTAATTGCTGAACACCGGCCATAACACAATATCCGCCGCCGTCAGGTATTCGTCTAAAAAACATATCAAAGTAGGCAATTTTGTCTTGAACATTATTATCAAGATAACCATTTGCCATTGTTAATTCATAAAAGTCTACTAGCATTGTTAGATTTCTTTCATTCCTCACATTAAAATCTTTTGAGTTATTCATAATTTTTTCCCCTTTGAAATTTAATAAAAGTATATAATAAAAGTATATAATGAAATTATAACATATTAATATGTTAATGGTTACATATGATTATTACAATAGTATTTTGAGCATAAACGTAATATGATGAATTTAAAGTAGGTGGATTAAAGTGGAAAAGAAACAATTTGTTGTATGAATAGAATCTAGCGTTGTTTGTATCATAAAGTAATGTTACCATTAGAGTGCTATAATAGGTATAGAGGTATTTATTATATGGTGATGGATATCGGATTGATTGTTATGAACTCCAAAATTTTTTGTTAAAACGAGCATCTCCACCTGGAGTGAAACCAAATGGCATTACAATTCGTAAATTCATTGAAATATAACATAATTATTAATTTTGGTTACAGGTTTTTCAAAACTTTTACATAAATTTTACTGTAACAAATAAAAAATAGGAGGTATAAAAGATGGTAGGAATTATTCTTGCTAGTCACGGAGAATTTGCTAAAGGCATCTTGCAATCTGGTGCGATGATTTTCGGAGAACAAGAAAACGTGCAAGCTGTTACGTTGATGCCTAGTGAAGGCCCTGATGATATTAAAGCAAAAATGAAAGACGCAATCGCATCCTTTGACAACCAAGATGAGGTTTTATTCTTAGTTGATCTTTGGGGCGGTACACCATTCAACCAAGCAAATAGTCTATTTGAAGAACACAAAGACAAATGGGCAATCGTAGCTGGTATGAATCTACCAATGGTGATTGAAGCATATGCTTCACGTTCTTCAATGGAATCCGCACAGGAAATTGCGGCTTATATATTAAAACCAGCTAAACAAGGAGTTAAAGTTAAGCCTGAAGAATTAGAACCAGCAGAGACTGATAAATCTTCTGCAGCTTCTGCGGAGAAATCTAATGCAGGTGCACCTGGATCATTCGAATATGTTTTAACTCGTATTGACTCTCGTTTACTTCATGGGCAAATAGCGACTGCTTGGTCAAAAGATGTGCTACCTACACGAATTATTGTCGTGTCAGACGCAGTAGCCAAAGATGATCTTCGTAGTAAATTGATAACGCAAGCTGCTCCTCCAGGTGTTAAAGCTCATGTTGTTCCAGTTGATCAAATGATTAAACTTGCAAAAAATGATCAATCTTTTGGCGGACAACGTGCATTGCTTCTTTTTGAAAATCCGGAAGATGTACTTAGAGCAGTAGAAGGTGGAGTACCACTTAAGACAATCAATGTTGGCTCTATGGCTCACTCTCTGGGTAAAGTTCAAACAAACAAAGTACTTGCTTTCAATCAAGAAAATATTGATACCTTCGGTAAGCTTAAACAAGCTGGACTTACTTTTGATGTTCGTAAAGTTCCAAATGATTCAAAAGGAAATATGGACGAAATACTTAAAAAAGCCCAAGAGGAATTAAATAGACTAAAATAATTTAACTATTTAAATGGAAAAGGAGGATTAATAACCATGGATTTAAATATTATACAAATAATATTAGTCATTATCGTGGCATTTCTAGCTGGTATGGAAGGTATCTTGGATCAATTTCAATTCCACCAACCAGTAATTGCTTGTACGTTAATCGGCTTAGTTA
>NZ_JAENWL010000419.1 GCF_016650095.1 Clostridium sp.
TAAGGGGGTGTTTCAAATGGAACACAAAGATTTATCGTCTATTAAACCGTCATTTTTGGGATCATTATCCGTTATACTATTTTTATGTATTACACTTACTATTCAGGTAATATTATATGGAAGTCCAGAAATACATACAACAATACTGTTTTCTGCTACTTATGCAATCATTGTTGCAATGGCTTCTGGGTTTAAATGGGATACTATTCAAGAGGGAATTATGCATGGCTGCAATTTAGCTATGATTCCGATGTTGATCTTAATGCTTATTGGTGTATTAATACCAACATGGATTGCAGCGGGAACAATTCCAACACTCATATATTATGGATTAAAAATAATATCACCAACTTTCTTTTTACTTACCACAGCTCTTGTGTGCGCAGTTGCATCAGTTGCAACAGGAAGTAGTTGGACTACAGGAGCTACTTTTGGAGTAGCTTGCATGGGAATAAGCGTTGGGCTAGGAATTCCAGCTCCAATGACTGCTGGGGCAGTTATATCAGGAGCAATTTTAGGGGATAAAATGTCACCTCTATCTGACTCAACAAATTTAGCGGCTGGAGTTTCAGAAGCAAATCTTTTCGATCATATTCGTAGCATGGTATATACTACCGGGCCTGCATTTGTAATATCTCTTATTATTTATACCATACTCGGATTTCAATTTAGTGGAGGAGCTGTTGATACAACAGCCGTTACTAGTATATTAGGAGGGATTCAATCATCATTTAAAATGACCCCTATGACCTCCATTTTAAGTTTAATTCCGTTAATAATTGTAGTCGTTTTAGCGGTTAAGAATGTCAGCGGTGTTGCTGTTATGGTCATTGCTTCATTAGCAGGCCTTGCTCTTGCGGTTATTATTCAAGGAAGAGGATTATATGAAATGATGAATTTCATGAATTATGGATTCGTAATTGAAACTGGAACTGAAACAGTTGACAAGCTCTTTAACAGAGGTGGGTTACAATCAATGATGTGGACAGTATCTCTTGGTTTCTTGGGTCTTAGCCTTGGTGGTATTATGGAGAAGACAAGAATGCTTGAAGTACTACTGGATAAAATGTCAGGTCTTGTGAGAAAACAAGGAAATCTTATTCTTACACACGTTATATCAACAATTGCAGTTAATGTATTTTCTGCTAGTCAATATATGGCTATTCTTATCCCAGGAAGAATGTTTTTACCTGCATATAAAAAACTTAAAATAAAAAATATGGTTTGTTCAAGGACATGTGAGGATTCAGGTACTGTAACATCGCCATTAGTTCCTTGGGGACTTTGTGGTGTATTCTTTGCAGGAACTTTAGGGGTATCCACTATGGAATATCTTCCATACACCTATTTAGCTTTGATTACTCCACTTATAGCTATAATATATGGTTACACAGGATTATTTATATTTAAAGAGGAGAAAGAGGAGAAAGAGGCGATACAAAATGACAAAAAATCATCAGCAGATATGTAAAGATATTACACCATCCGAAACAAATAAATCATTTGAAACAATTATACCATTTAAGGAAATTACACAATCTGAAACCATTAAATTAATGAAAAAGTTAATTTCAACACATAGTCCTTACTTTCATGAAGAAGCTATTATGGAGCTTACCCATAAGTGGTTTATTGATAATGGGATTAGTGCAAGGATTCATGAATACCATGAAGCGAAAATTACTAATTTCAAGGGCAAAAATGTGATTTGTGAAATGACTGGTGATAGTGATGGCCCAGTCATCTGTATAAATGGTCATATGGATACCGTTAATCTTTGCAATGGTTGGACGAAAGAGCCTTACGTAGGACTGGTAGAAGAAGATAAAATTTACGGGGTGGGTGCTCTTGATATGAAATCAGGTAGTTGTGCTTCTATGCTTGCTATTAGAAAGTTTCATGAGCTCAACAAAAGTTTTCATGGAAAGATTATTGCAACCTTTGTTTCGGACGAAGAAGGTCCTTATGGACTTGGTACAAATGCATTAATTGAAGAAGGTTTATTTAAAGATGTAGACTTTTCAATTATTGCTGAACCAAGTGCGGGATTCAACAGTCTACCATTCCCTAATTTATGTCTTGGTGCAAGAGGTGGCTATGGTCTTGAGGTTGAATTTTTCGGTAAAGCTGCTCATGCGGCTTTGCCATCATCAGGTATTAATGCAGCAGTGGATGCCGGAAAATTTATGTGTGAATTAGAAAAAATAGATTATGTTGAAGATGAATTTTTAGGAAAAGGTGTCGCTTGCGTAGTTGCATTAGAAAGTGATGGTGGTGCCTGTAGCGTTCCAGATTATGCTAAAGTCAAATTGTTTTGGCATATAGTTGTGGGAGAAAATGAAAAAACAATAGAAAATCATATAATAGATGCAATAAAAAAAGCAAATATTAAAAGTGATTTTAAAATCTCTTTTAGAGATGCACCAACAGAGGGTAGCAAGGGTTTTCTACCATTTACTGTACCAAAGGATAATCATTTTGTAGGTACGTTTTTAGAATCAATAAATGATATTTGTGAATGCCCGCCAAGTATATCTTATTTTCAAAGCATAGGTGATTTTAATTACTTAGGTTCAAGGTTAAACGCCCCTGCAATTATTTTCGGCGCAGAAGGCGAAAATTTTCATGGTGCTGACGAATATGCTACTATTAGTTCTATTACAAAAACGGCAGATATAATCTACAAGTTTTTAGTGAAAGTCCTTACAAAATAACAA
>NZ_JAENWL010000027.1 GCF_016650095.1 Clostridium sp.
GAATGTTTATTTTTTAAAAAAGTATAGCATGCAGTAGGTCTATTAAACTTACCCATAATTATTATTAAAAAAGTAAAGCACCAACAATTTGTTGGTGCTAATGTTTCACTTATTTCGGGACATTTTCAAAAATGCTTGACATGTAAAAATATATAAATCCATAATTTAGAATATAAATTCATGTATCCATTATTCAACTTATTTTTGTATACAAGTTAATTAAATATATTAGTTGTATATAAAAATAAGTTGAATCTTCTTGGAATATAGGGTAAAGTTATTACTTATATCTATTAATATTTATACTTCATAACGAAAGCATACTAAGGAGGTTATTACTTGAAAAAAATAGGAATGAGAAATATAAAAACTGCGATTTCAGTTTTTTTATGTATAATTATACTAAGAATTTTTCGCAATACATTTCCTTTTTATGCATGTATAGCTGCTGTAATTACAATGCAAAGCGCTGTACACCACTCCTTTACTACTGGAAAACATAGGATGATTGGTACTATTATAGGTGCAATTTTGGGATTAATATTCACACTTATAAGTCCTAGCAATGTATTCCTCACCAGCATAGGAATAGTATTTATAATTTACTTTTTGAATCTCTTTAACAGAATAAATTCTATTAATATCGCATGCATAGTTTTTTTGGCAATTATGACGAATCTTAAAGAAGGCACTCCTCTAGAGTATAGCTTCGCTAGAGTATTAGAAACTTTTATCGGAATATCCGTATCAGTTTTAATAAACTATCTTATATTCCCTCCTAAATATCTAGATAATTTAAATAAGGATGGGAACATTTTAATTGTTAATATTCTTGATATATCTAAAGGGATGCTTAAGTTCAATCAAGATATTAATCTTTCTAGCTTAAATATCCAAATATCCAATTTAGAAAAATCACTAGATTCATACTTAATTGAAATACAAAGCGAAAAAACCAAATGCCAACAAGTACTGAAAATTAATAAAGCTATAGATGCTTCAAAAACTGCTTATAATCACCTAGTTATAATAAATTCTTTAACCTCAACCAATTCTCCGCCAAATTGGTATTTCTCTGATAGTAACTGCGTTAAAATAAATGAATTATTACATGAAAATATACTTAGTTATTCTCACATAAGCACCGAAATAAATATAGTATTTAACTACCATGTTCAATATTTATTACAAGCATTAACAGATTTATCGACATTTCAGAAAGAAAGTAGCCCACTTCTATAGTGGAAGCCGTACTGCATATTTACATCACGACTTTGCTCAGTATATCTGACTTGTTATTTATTTTCATGAGCTTAATTAATTAGATAAATTCGACTCTGTATAGTACACAATGCCTAATGCTCCGGGTCCAACATGAGTTCCTATTACAGGTCCAATCGGCGCTATATCTACCTTTTTGCCAATACATTCTTCAATTATTTTTGCGAAAGCCAGTGCTCCTTCCACATCATTTATGTGGTGAATCGTTACCTCGCCCAGTCCATGTTTTGTTATGTCTTCAATGAACTTATCAATCATAGTTTGTATTGCACGTTTTTTAGTCCTTACTTTACCAAACAACTCTGTTTTTCCATTAACTACGGTAAGAATAGGCTTGATTTGAAAAATAGTACCCAGTAGCGCACTTGCACCACCTATTCTGCCACCTTTTTTCAGATATTCTAGGGTATCAGGTATAAACATAAATCTACTTCTTTTTATATTATCTTTAACTAAACTAACTACTTCCTCTATTACTCTTCCCTCTTGTGCTGCAATCGCTGCTGTTAACACTGCAAATCCCAATTGCATACAGTTTGATCTAGAATCTATAATTTCAATTAGTGCATTTGGATAATTTTCAATAATCATACTTTTTGCAAGGCATGCATTTGAATAAGTCCCACTCATATCTGAAGAAAGAAAAACACCAATCACTTCATTATTATCTCTTACATGTTTTTCTAATATTTTGTACATTTCATCTATTGACGGTTGTGATGAAGTTGGAATACATAAGCTCCTATCTAGTTTCTCGTAAAAGCTTTCATTTTCAATATGAATTTCCTTAAACTCTTCATTTTCAAAAATAACGCTTAATGAAGCTACAGAAATATCATATCTTCTCTTTAGCTCCTCACTTATATATGAGGTACTATCTGTTACTACTTTTATAGCCATTATCCATCCCTCACTTATCAATTATTAATTATATTATACTACAGTCTCCTTCTAAACAATACCCCAGAGGCACTCAGAAATACTCTTTACCTTTAACCATAATAAATGTAAAATATTCCACAAAACATTAAATTAATTTAAACTTCTACAAATACAACTTAAATATCTCTTCATATGTTATAATTAAAGTTAAAAAAGTAGGCATTTTAAAAGAGTAGGTGATTAAATAAATCAATGAGCTATTTCAGTTTAAATGAAATGAATAATTAATAAAATTTAGTCTTAAATATAATCATTATAAACAAAGGGAGGTGCTGCAGTAATATAGGTTAGATGGAGGCATTCCTTCCTATATTTGCAAGCAGGGAAATATGGATAAAGATGATCTAAACACTAAAGATAAACAAGCAAATAATGAAAACAGTGAAATTATAAATAAATTGTATTCAAATAACAACATCACACACACACACAACTCTAAAACTGAGTATAGTGAAAAGACTAAAATAAAAGGTGATGGAGAAAGTGAAAAATACATAAAAGAAATGCATGATTTAGCTGACAAAAACGAGTTTAAGAACAATTTAATTGTGGTAGGACTTGGCATAGTTATAGTGTCTATAATACTGTTTTCTGTTATAATGAATACCTCTATAATGAATTCCACCGTCGCTGTAGCTACTGATAAGATTGTTTCAATAGATACTAGCGATAGCTCCATTAAGCCTCTTGTAACTCCAAATAAAATTTATGAGTATTTGGATGTAGAAGAAAATAGAACAAACGTCCTGAATAAAGCGGTTGATTTAAACGCCGGAAGCAAAAATGGTATTACTGTATATCTCTTATCAGAAATTTTGAGATCTAATTCCATTAATATACCTGAGGGCACCTCTACTACTAATCAATTGGTAGATGATTTAACTTCCATGGACTGGAAAAAAAATACCGATTTCACTAAATTAGAAAAAGGAGATATATGTTTCACCACAGATATACCAGAAAAGCCTGGCGAACCCTCCCATGCATATGTATTTATGGGCTGGATTGAAGATGGTAAAACTGACTATGCCAATATTTGTGATGGACAAGTTCAGGAATACGATGCTATACTGCATGAACGAAATATATCTATTGCTACAAATCAAAAAGATAAATTCAGCTTTTTCCTTAGAAAATAAAAAAGTATATATTACTATTAATGCGTTCACTTCGCTAATAGTAATATATACTTTTTTTAAGCATAAAAACATTTTTTATAATAATATCTTTTTTATAACATTGCCCTCTAAATCTTTTATTTCGAATAAATTATCTTGGAGTATTGCATAAGAATTAGGGTTATCCTGCTTAGGTAACGAAACAGAACCTGGGTTTAATACATATATTTTGCCACTTTTTTTAGCTACAGGGAGATGAGTATGTCCAATTATTAAAACATCATTTTCGCTTAAATTTGGCAAGCTATCTTCGTTATATATGTGTCCATGAGTCAAAAATAATCTTCTATTATTATACAATATTATAGAATAATCAGACATCATTGGATACTCAATAAGCATTTGATCAACTTCACTATCACAGTTCCCTCTAACAGCTATTAACTTATCTTTATATCCATTCAAAAGACTTGCTACCTCCTGTGGATTGTACCCCTCTGGCAATGGATTTCTTGGACCATGATATAATGCATCTCCTAAAAGCACTATATAACTCGCTCCTTCTTCTTTATAACGGTCTATTGCCTTTTTTAAATAATATAAGGATCCATGTATGTCTGAAATAAAAAATATTTTCATTTCTTCAGAACTCCTCTCTAAAAATTAATTATTATGTTTTATAATTCCTATTGCTGTACCTATAATGTAAGTATCTTCACTATCTACTAGAATAGGCTTATATTTTTCATTTTCTGGCATAAGTAATACTCTATCCTTACTTATAGAAAGTCTTTTCAAAGTAGCGTTCCCACCTATGTCGACCGCTACGATATCTTTATTATTTGCAGCATTTTCCTGCCGTATTACTACATAATCTCCATCATCAATGTTAGCGCCAATCATACTGTCTCCTTTAACCTTCAAAATGAATGCATTTTTTACTCCCTTAAGCCAGCACTTTGGAATGTAAAAATTACCTTCTACTTCAGAATTAATAAGTATAGGCTCTCCCGCCGCTATATCACTATATACGGGTAGCTCCAATAATTCCTCATTTATATACTCATAATCGTCTTTTCCATCACTTACCAGAATATCTGATATTCTACTATAATCCCTCATAAATTCGTATGCTCTGTTATGTCTTATATCACAAAATTGAAAGTTCTCAAATGAATTAATGTCTACATTATTGTTGATTATACCCTTATGATTTTTTTGAAGGTTTTCTTGTGTTTTATAATTATTTTTAAACGACTGTGTTTTTATCTTTTCTCCTAGAGGTTTTGCATTAACTCTTTTCCCCTTTATCATCCAAGAATTAATATTGTGAGGCTTATCAATATCAACAAGAAACATCATGCTAGAATAAGATTTTTCATTAAATAATGCATTAACAAACTCTACCTGTACCTTTGTTAAATTGTTACTTGTATCAATTATAATATGAGAATACTTGTCCAACAAATTGGCTTTTGCCATTTTTAGGGCGTATATATCACTATCTTCTTCATCAATTAAATTCTCAGCACTAAGCGTCTCATTATAAGTAAGCATAAGCTGAAATATCGCTTCCCTAGCAGTAGAATTTTTAAGAATTCTTTGAGGTCCTTGCCCTTTTTCGCATTTTCTTCCAGTTCTATTTGCTTGTAAATATAATTGAGCTTTTAAGTAGTTGCAACTTTTAATCCACTTCACTTCTTCTATAAAAAATTGGACCCAGTCAGTATGTAATATTCTTAGCCTCGGATAAATGTTTTTTATCTTCAATATGCTATTCTTCATAATTCTATTTTTTTTATTATTTTCTACAATTAGTTGGTCTTTAAATTTATATTTATTCTTATATTCTAAAAAATATCTATGTAAAATGCTATCTAATGTAACCACATAAAATTTTCTTTCACTATTAGAAAATAAAGTTAAATAATCAAACCTAGTTTCTTCTTCTGCCATGATATATTTATTTTCAATATAATCTATATCCTTATCCTCAGACACTAACATTAATATTTTATCTTCTTCATATAAACAATAGTTATTTTTCAAATAAAGACTTCTATAAATGGCTGAAGTTGTTTTACCCGAACCTTGAATCCCTCTTACTAAGTTATATCTTGAGGGTTTGCTATGAATCACTTTTTGCTGCTCTATGCTTAAATTCATTTTGTCACCTCCACTGTACACACTAATAGTATACATTAATATTAAACTAAAAGTATGATTTTTCTATAATTACTTATACTATGATGATTTTATTAATTTTCATAAATATAAAAAATATTTATAAAAATTACCAACGGCACAATATTAAATTTTTGAATATATGCACACATTAACAGAGCATACTAATATATAGCTTGATTTATTGGATTATACAATTTGAATGAAATAGAGGTGATTAGTGTGAAAGGAAAGGTATTAAATATAATTGTTGCTTCAGTGCTTTTTGTTAACTGTTTTTCTACTATTGTTAACAGCAAAGAATTAACAAATTATCCAATTAACAAAGCTAGAAATGAAACTGAATATTCTAACCAGGATTATACAAAAACACCTTCAATAGTTAATTTTTTTAAAAGTGTCTTTAGTAATAATGAATCTCAAGATGGATTAAGTACTAAAGAATATAATTGGTATTTCCAACCTCGTAATGACAATACTCCACCTGAAGGCCCTAAAGAAACC
Organism: Clostridium sp.; assembly: GCF_016650095.1. Lineage (GTDB taxonomy): Bacteria > Bacillota > Clostridia > Clostridiales > Clostridiaceae > Clostridium_AD. The sequence continues at coordinate 6,030 of NZ_JAENWL010000027.1, forward strand.
ACTCAATTAATATCAAACTATGGCTGTTATTATTTAGGAGATACATCTAAAAAAGTATTGTATCTAACTTTTGACGAAGGCTATGAAGCCGGATATACTGCTACAATTTTAGATGTTTTAAAAAAGCATAATGTAAAAGCAGCATTTTTTGTTGTAAAACCCTATATTACTTTTAACCCTGAATTAATTAAAAGAATGGTTAGTGACGGCCATTTAGTTTGCAACCATAGCGATCACCATCCTTCAATGGCTTCTATAAAAGATGAAGAAAAATTCAATAAAGAACTATCTGCTGTAGAAGAAGCCTATGAAAATGTTACTCAAAAAAAGATATCCAAATATTTCAGACCTCCAATGGGTAAATATAGTGAATTATCTTTACAATACACTAAAAATTATGGTTATAAAACTATATTCTGGAGTTTTGCTTACATGGATTGGATCACTACTAAACAACCATCCCATGAAGCTGCAACAAAACGTATTATGCAAAGAACCCATAATGGTGGGATTATGTTACTACATGCAGTATCTAAAACCAATGCAGAAATACTAGATGGCGTAATCACAGAATGGGAAAACCAAGGATATGCGCTGAAAAGTTTAGATGAATTGCCTGCTAAATGAGTTATACATTTATAGCTTATCAACCCCTACCTATATATAGATAGGTAGGGGTTGATTTGTGACTTTTAATTTGAATTTATTAACATATTAAAGGTTCGTATATAACATTTCTACATGTGGAATGTCATCTTCTAAATACACATCGGTAACTTTCACAAATCCTAAGCTTGAATAAAAATTTAGTAAATATTCTTGTGCTGAAATCCTAATAATCTTTTCATTAAGATTGTTTTCAATAAATTCTATTGCTCTTAGCATCATTTGTTTTGCCAACCCTTTAGCACGATATTCCTTATTAGTTAGCACTCTTCCTATAGATGTCTCATTGTAAGAAACGCCCTTCTCTAAAATTCTTAAATATGCAAAAATTTTTTCGTTTTCTGTAGCAAATAAATGATAAGATTTTCTATCTTTACCATCACAATCTTCATAAATGCATTTCTGCTCTACAACAAAGACTTCGCTTCTAATTTTTAAAATTTCATATAATTCATCACTGCTTAAATCATTAAACTCTTTTATTTCCCATTTCATGGCTCTCCTCCTATTCAAGATATATATCTATAATATTAAATAAAAATTTTTATTAATCCTATTATTAATAAATGTACTGGGTAAAAAGCATAAAAAAAATATTTTAAGTCTGTGCCCTTCTTTCCATTATACTTAAAAATAAAAATTAATGCGAGTATCGATAATGCTTGAATAAACCAGCCTATCTCGATTACTGCACCCGGAAATCTATACATATAGAATAAAATTTGTGATGCATTAAATAATAAATATACAAAAGCTTGAAATATAACTGTTTTAATTTTACTATCTCTAAAAACATAAAATATAAGAATCATGGCAACTCCGTAGATTCCATAATCTGTACTAAATTAATGCACATACAGCTATTATTTTACCAATTGTTGACTCTCCTATATCCCATATATGTATTGCTATTAACCCAATCGCTAAAGTAAAGAAAATGTTTAAATGTGCGTATGGACTCCCTACAAAAAAAATTATAAAATCCGAAAAATTACGGATACTAATGTTTTCACTAAAAGCTAATGAAAATGGTATTTGAGATATAACTGCAAATATCATCAGCCTGTATAAATATTTGGAAAACGAATTTGTTTTAGAATACCCTATTGCAATTAAATAAGCAAATATAGGAAATGATAATCTTCCTATCATTCTTAAAACTATAACCTTTGGAAAAAGTGCTGCCCCTATGTGGTCAATTAGCATTAATAAAATTGCAATAATTTTCAACATGCTAGTTGTCATGTATATCACCTCCAATAAATACTTGTATATTACTTTAACTTATTTATAAATTATACCATTTATCCGTTGTTACATCACTGTGTTCTTACTTTAATATTATTACAAAGCATAAAAATTCCTGAACTCTCTGAGTTCAGGAATTTCTTTACTTTTTAGGTCCTTTGTTTTTTTGGTCTTTTTTACCACTGTTCTTACCAGTGTTCTTGGTTGTAGCACCCTTACTTTTATCCTTATCTGGCATAATATATACCCCCTTGTTTTGATATCCTTTTTTTTTAGGTAACATAACAATTATTAATAGGTATTTCTTTTTTAGCTAAAATTCCTCAACATTGTTAACTTTAATAATAGTGATTGTTGTAAATAATATGCTAAATACAATTAAAAAGACCATAATAAATGAATTATTTTTATTTACCAGATTCGTTTTTTCCGTAAATCTTATGCAAAATCAAATCATATTGTCCTAATTTATCCGCTAACATGTGCCAATTCTTATGTTCAGCATTCGATACATTTACTTGATTGGTCTCTACATTTTTAAGTCTCATACTAATATCTTTAATATCCTTTTGCATTTGTATTAACATTTCTTTTATTTCGTTATCCATATTTTCTCCTTTTCAGCTTATGTCTTATATATAAATCTATTATACATTTTTTTTAATAAGAGTATATCACTTACCCATAAGTTTCATATACTATAATTAATATAGATAATTTTTAGGGGGCATTTATTATAATTAAAGCAATAAATTTAAGTTACCCAAGAATTGCCTTAGTAAATAGCATTAATAATACCATCTTCGAAGCTAAACTAAAAGACATTCAATTTAGAAAAGCCCCAGCTGTAATAGGTTTTGTAATGAGCGGTATAATACTAAAGCAAGATTGTGTATATGCTAGAGATACCGCACAACAAGGTATAGAAATTATTAATCTTGTAAGTATACTTGGACCTCCAATAATGCTTACAGTAGCAGAAATGTTTAAGGTAAGGGCTTATATAAGAATGTACATTAAAAATTTAAAATTAGTTACGATAAAAAACGACAAGCAATTATAACCTTGTCGTTTTTTCTATTTATGATTTTTTCAAATTAATTGTATTTTTTATAGAATTTTTTTATTGTTTCACAAACAAATTCTACTTCTTCCTCAGTTATCTCTGGGTATATTGGAAGTGCAATAATACTATCGCATATCCTTTCAGCTACTGGGAAATCACCTTTTTTGTATCCTAAATATTCAAAACACTTTTGAAGATGAAGTGGAATTGGATAATAAATGCTACTTCCTATTTGGTTTGCTTTTAAGTATTCTGAAAGTTCATTTCTTCTTTCAGCTAATACATTAAACACATAATAAACAGATTTTTGATTTCCTTTAATTTTAGGTATTTTAATAAATTCACACTCTTGTAATCTTTCCATATATAATTTTGCAATATGATCTCTCTTTTTAATTGAATCATTTATATATTTGATTTTCACTTGTAATATAGATGCTTGAATTGCATCCAGTCTTGAATTATATCCAAGATAATCATAGTGATATTTCTTAGAAGCTCCATGAACTCTGTACATTTTAGCAAGACTTGCCAAGTTTTCATCATTGGTTACAATCATACCTGCATCGCCATATGCTCCTAGAGTTTTTGTTGGGAAGAATGAGAAAACCCCAAAGTCACCTATAGTGCCTGCATGTCTAAAGTCTTCTCCATTACCTTTCCATCTCATACCAAAAGATTCCGCAGAGTCTTCTAACACTTTTAATTTATGTCTGCCGGCTATATCCATAATTTTATCCATATCACCCATTTGTGAAAACAAATGGATTGGAATGATTCCTACTGTGTCCACTGTTATTTTTTCTTCTATTTTATTTGCATCTATGCTAAAAGTTTCTTCATCAATGTCTACAAATACAGGTTTTGCTCCATTTTTTGCAATACAAGATGAGGAAGCTAGGAATGTAAAAGGTGAAGTTATTACTTCCTTGCCCTCTTTAAAACCCAACATGTCAGAAGCCATCACTAAGCCATCTGTTCCTGATGCAACACCAATTGCATATTTAGCACCAGTAAATTCTTTAACTGCTTCTTCAAAGTCAGTTACCTCTTTACCAAGCATTGATACTCCTCTTTCCATAAGTCCTAGAACAGCATTGTCGAATTCTGATTTTTTCTCCTGATATTCTCTTGTAGGTGTATAAAATTTAACTTCCATGGTATAACCTCCGATTTAATATTTATTATTTAGATATTATCATTTCAACGCATTTTATCACTTCACGAACCACATACTCTGCATCTTCGAGCTTTAGTGTTGAATATACCGGAAGTGTTATTTCATTAGCATACTGATTATATGAATTTGGATAATCCTTTATAGAATAGCCAAGATTCTTATAAAGTGTAAACATTGGTAATGGCGTAAAGTGAACATTAGTAGCTATGCCAATATCCGCAAGTTTTTGTATTAATTCATCTCTTTGTGCTTCTTTAAATCCTTTTAGCCTTAATGGATATAGATGATATGATGTTTCTTTATTTTCATCCTTTGTGAAAGGAATAATCGCCCACGGTTTAATTGTAAGATCTTTAGTATACACATCAAAAATAGCTTTTCTTTTTGTAAGCATTCCTTCATATCTTTGAAGTTGTGCTAGGCCCATAGCTGCATTAATATCTGTCATATTACATTTCATTCCATCTGTTATAACATCATATTTCCAAGCTCCTGCCTTCATTTTAGCCAAAGCATCCTTTGACTGACCTTGAAGAGAAGTTATTTTAAACTCTTTCAATAAATCTTCCTTGCCTTTAAAATTATTGTCATTGAAGGTAATTGCTCCACCTTCTGCTGTAGTTAAATTTTTTACTGCATGGAAGGAGAAAACATTAAAATCAGCCTGCGCTCCAACTTTTTCTCCTTTGTATATTGCTCCAAAGGAATGAGCTGAATCTGATATAAATATAATATCTTCCCTATTTTTCTCCTTAAGCACTGCTTTTATAGCATCATAATCTACAGGCACCCCTGCAAAATCCACAGTAATTATTGCTTTCGTCTTAGGTGTAATTGCCATAGCTAATTTTTGTTCATCTATTAAAAAACTATTTTCTTTAACATCTACAAAAGTTGGTTTAATTCCTCTATGAAGTATTACATTTGAAGTAGCTACATAAGTATAAGGTGTTGTAATAACTTCGTCACCCTCGCAAATGTTATAAACTTTTAATATAAGTTCTAAGCCTGCACTTGCATTTGCAAGTGCTACTGCATTGTTAGCATCACAATACTTAGCAACTTTGTCTTCAAACTCCTTAGTCTTAGGTCCTGTTGTAATCCACCCTGAATCTAGAGCCTCCATTACAAGCTTTTTCTCCGCATCTGTTATATCTGGTGGTGAAAAGGGAATATTTTTTATTTTCATGTGAATCCTACCTTTCAAATTAAATTTTACTTTAAAGTTAACTATCATCTTATTATTTTTTACTGAATTTATATAATTAAACAACAAAAGCTAAAAAAATATAATATACAAGAGATTTAAGTTATGGACTTTTGCGTCCCTTAAAAAATCCCGTATCCTTAGTTATATAAATTTCACCTTCTGTAGCAATTTTTCCTTTTAAATATTTGTTAAGTTCTTGGAGTCTTTCACTATTAAAACTTTCTCGTACATTACCTGGCATTGAAAAAATATAATCAACAATAGGCCATATTTCAGTTACAATTAAGCTATCCTCATACCTTTTCATTGCTATATTAGAAAACCATTTTTTTAACTTTCCCTCACCATTTTCAAGCCTAAATCTTGAAGTAATATCCGAACTTTTAATATCCATCGTTTCTGATTCAAACTTAAGCATTATATCTCTAATTTCAATCATATGATTTTGTCCAACAGTTGAGCAATAAAGATATCCACCTGGCTTTAATACTCTATATATTTCCGACAATGCGTTTTCAATATTTTCCACATGATAAAGCATATGGTTTGCGATAACAATGTCAAAACTACAATCATCATAAGGTATACTCTCAGCATCTATAATTTGGAACTTAAAATCATCCGCTTTTTTTCCGAGGGTTACCTTAGCATCATTTAGCATTCCTTTAGAAAAATCACTTAAAGTAATATCTAAGCCCTTTGGAATTCTATTTTTGTTTTTCTTCCATAAATTAGCGTCTCCACATCCAATCTCAAGAAGTGTGCACTGCTCTGGCAAATTTAATTCATCAAAATACCATCTCATCCATCCATATTTATTTACACTGAACATCTCATGAATGTTTATCCTTGCTCTTAAGTTTGATGCATTTTCATACTGTTCAAGCAATTTTTTATCCGAATTAATCACATTAATAATATTGGTAAACTTATCCCAACTTATATCTTCTTTATTTTCCATGTCAATTGCTTCATCTATGGCCTTGATTACCATGAAAGTATGTTGAACTCTTTGTTTCATGATCTTTTTTTGTATTTCTAGAGATTTCACGAAATTTCTATCAGTAACATCACTTTGTGCTATTTTTTTAATATCCTCAAGAGAAAAACCAATAAACTTTAATGTTAAAATTTGTTGAAGCCTTGCAAAGTCCTGATTACTATACAATCTGTGCCCTGCCTCGCTATATGAACTAGGCTTCATTAAATCTATTTTATCATAATACCTAAGTGTTCTTAATGTGACACCCGCCTTTTCTGCAAATTCACCAATCATGAAAAAATGTGATTCATTATTGTTCAATGTGATCACCCCTTATGAAACTTAGATGGTAAATATGTTTAGATTTATCCTTCTTTAACCATTTTAACACATTACGTTACGTCATGTGCAATAGTTATATTAAAATATTACAGATTTTTTTTATAGCTCTCTGAAGATACTCCCACTCTCTTCTTAAATGCTCTAAAAAACTAGAAGAGCTTATATGTGTGTATTCACAAGAAGAAGTATTAAAAAACTAAGTGATTATGAGGTTATCTCTCAGAATTACTTAGTTTTTGTTGCGGTTTATTATCAATCAATTCTTTCTTTTCAACATTAGAATTATAAATTAGTCCTAGGAGAATCAATAATCCACCAATGATTTTTCCTTTTGTAACAAAACCAACTCTGAAATAATCAATCAATATACCTGTAAAAAGTTGACCTATAAATATAAGCAGAGTAGTATAAATGACAGGAATTTTAGGAATTACAATGTTAGAACTTGTAACAACCATTACTCCTAGTAGTCCCCCTAGAAGAGCCCATATTGGTATTTTATTAAAACTACTAAAAGATAAGTTAACAGAATTTCTCACTATTATTATCAATAATATGGTACTACTTAATCCTACTATATAGTTTATAAGTGTTCCTTGAAGAGTACCTATTTTTTCAGCTAGATGTGAATTTATAATCATAGATATTATAGTAATACAACCACCAAAAACTGCTAAAATTATATATAACATATTTTTCCTCCTCTAACCTAATATCTTATCATTATAACTAATCCAGATAATATTATAAAAAATCCAATAATTTTTTTCTTTTTAAATCTATAAATATTAAGACTAAATAGCCCATAATGATCTATAAAACAAGCTAATACCAGTTGTCCAAAAATCCCTAAGGATAGTGTTAAAGAAGCTCCAAGGTAATTGAAGCATAAATTATTTAAAAAAACCATCAAAACCCCTATTAACCCAGCACTGAATAAATAAATTGGTATGTTTTGGATCTGTCTTAATTTTTCTTTTTTTAATAATAGAATAATAATTAAAGCAATAAGTCCCACTATATGAATTATTAATATTGATACATATTGATCTGTATAATTTGACAAAACTCCATTAAAAGTCACCATTATGGCAATTAATATGCCTATAAATACCGCAGATGCTTTATACATTTACTTTCCCCCATTCTTTATTTGAATGTACTTATTCCTTTTTTATAAGATTAACATAAAAATTTGTAGTTCTATATGACACATGTCATATTTTTTTTGAATTTACTTATGCAAAACTATAATAAACAATTATAATAATACTAAAAGGAAAATCATTAATTGATTTCTCTAAAAGAGAATTACAGAAAAAATAACAATTAACAATTAATAATTAATAGCTCCCTCAAACAACTACAAGGAGGAACATTTAATGAAACGTATAAATAATCAACTTAAATTAAATCATTATATAAAAAAGTACAATATCAAAGATTTTTTCGAAATAGATATGAAAAAATATATGGAGCTGCATACTTTTGATAAAGGGAGTCACCTTGTGAAAACAAATGAGCCAATGGATTATTTTTATTTCTTGGTTGAAGGTAAGATAAAGGTATATACTATCCTTAAAAACGGTAAATCTCTACTTTTTCGATTATATAAACCCTTAAATATAATTGGCGATGTAGAATTTATTGATTGTGACACAGCTAATTCAAACATTGAAGCAATCAGTGAATGCTTGTGCATTGGGATATCTATTAGTAATATAAGAAAATATGCTGTTAATGATCCAACTTTTCTAAAATGCATGTGTACGAGCCTTGGCAAAAAATTTATTAGTTCCTCCATAGCTAGTTCAATAAATATCCTGTATCCCCTAGAAAATAGATTATCTAGTTATCTACTCGCTATTGCGCCAGAAAATAGTAAACTTTCTAACTTAGCTGGTGGAATAATAACAGATAATTTTACAGAAATGGCCGATTTGCTTGGAACAAGTTACAGACACTTAATTAGAACCATAAATAAATTATGCGATAAAAAGATAATAAAGAAAGAAAAAAACTCCATTACAATCCTAAATATAAACGCATTAGAAAAGCTTGCAGGAGATTTGTACAAATAAATAAAAGGGTGTATCTTTCTATAATTTCATTCTCTTAGGCGCATGAAAATAAATAACTAGTCAAAGATGCGACGGATATTTCGCGAAAGACAAAGAGACAGAACCCGTTGATAGTTACTATCAGCGGGTTCTGTCGATGAAGTATGACTCAAAATAGCAATGCTATTTTATTCCATTCATTTTACCCTTTAGGGCCTTAACGCGTCCATTCACATAATTGGTAAGTTCACGCATATTGTCTTTTATATCATTCGGGGCACTAGTAACCATAGTGATTATATCCAATTTGTTACCTTTTATTTCTTTAGCAACTTCATAAGCTAAGCGCATATTTTTCATTTTCCAATAAGTAACATTAAATTGATCTGCTTGGCGTTTATTATAATATCCCTTTTCAATACCAAACTGAAATAAATCTGCTGCTGATTCTAATTCCTCTAAATCTTCGGCCTCTAAAGTCTCATTAACTAAATCTTTAAATGTTTTCATTATTGCACTCCTTTTTAACAGATAATATTATTTATAGTTTATATTATTATTGATATATTTAATATTACCTAGTTGTTTATTTTTAGAAAGTCACGCTTGACCAAATCTTTTCCACAACTTTTATATCTTAACACATAACGATGATTATTTAAATTATATTTCTCAAATTACTTGTTTGCTTTTTCTACCCTAATAGATTTCCCTTTTATTGTTCCATTCTTAAGGGCTTCTAATACTAGCATGCCTTTCCCACCCATGATATCTACATGAGAGAAACTATCTTGAATATCTATAATACCTACATCATCTGCACTAATACCTTCAATATTGCAAATAGTTCCTACAATATCTACATTTCTTATTTTTTTCTTTTTACCTGCGCTGATATATAATTTCATTATATCACTACTAAAATTAGATGCTTTAGTCTTTTTAATGATAGGTTTAGCATCATTTTTTTCGTAAAACGCATCCTTGTATGGCTCAGATTCTTCCTTTGACGGAATTGGCCTTTTAGGTATCTCCATACCAATATAGTTTTCTATGTTTTGTAAAAATCTTTTTTCATGATGGGTTGTAAAAGTTACAGCTTTCCCCTTTTTACCAGCGCGTCCTGTTCTTCCAATTCTATGCACGTAATTTTCTTTTTCGAGGGGTAAATCATAATTTATAATATGAGTTATATCTTCCACGTCTATCCCTCTAGCAGCAACATCTGTAGCTACTAAAAATCTAAATTCACCTTTTTTAAATTTATCCATAGCATTTAATCTATCATTTTGAAGCATACCTCCATGTATCTTAATACATGAATAATGACGATTTTTCATCTGACTCGTTATGGCATCAACATTTTCTTTTGTTCTACAAAATACTATACATGAATCTGGATTTTCAATATAAAGTGTTCTCTTAAGCAAACTGAGTTTCTTATCTTCCTCTACTTCATAACATACTTGATCAATTTTTTCCACGGTTAATTTTTCAGGATTTATTTCTATTTTAACAGGTTTCACCATGTATTTCATGCAAATTGCTTCAATAGATTCTGGTATTGTAGCTGAAAATAACATTGTAATTCTATTTTTAGGAACAGCCTTAATAACCGCCTCTACTTGTTCTATAAATCCCATACTAAGCATTTCATCTGCTTCATCCAATATTAAATATTTTATCTTATTTAAATTAATTGTGCCTCTTTCAATATGATCTAAAGTTCTCCCTGGTGTACCAACTACTACGTGTACTCTTTGCTTTAACTGTTGCTTTTGCATTTCGATAGGTTGTTTACCAAAAACAGCTATTGCTCTAACTTTCTTGTACCTACCTATCTGCGTTATATCCTGACTTACTTGAAGGGCTAGTTCTCTAGTAGGTGACAATACTAATGCTTGAGGCTCTGTTTCCTCTATATCAATACTCTCGCAAAGTGGAATGGCAAAAGCTGCAGTTTTCCCACTACCTGTTTGTGATCTTACTATGATGTCTTTACCTTCAAGCGCTATAGGTATTACAGCTGCTTGAACCTCTGAAGGATTTTTATATCCCAAATTAACAATTGCTTTTAATATTTCTTTACTAATATTAAATTCCTCAAATTTTATGTTACTCATTTTAACTTCCTCTCTTTGTTTCATATATAATTTTAAGCATAACTTAAATATATTTTTAACTCATAAGTTTATATTATACCATGTTTAGTCACATAATTTCTATTAAAAATTTTATTAA
>NZ_JAENWL010000220.1 GCF_016650095.1 Clostridium sp.
CCTATAGGTCCATTCCTTTGTTTTGCTATTATAAGCTCTGCTATATTTTTATCTTCCGTTTCAGTATCATAATACTCATCTCTATATAAGAACATAACGATGTCAGCATCCTGCTCAATCGATCCTGATTCTCTAAGGTCAGATAACATAGGCCTATGGTCAGCTCTTTGCTCTGGTGCACGTGACAGCTGTGATAGTGCAATAACTGGACATTGCATCTCTTTAGCAAGGGCTTTAATCGATCTTGATATTTCTGATACCTCTTGTTGTCTATTTTCTGGATTATTACCAGACATAAGTTGAAGATAGTCTATAACTATCATATCAATACCGTGCTCCATTTTTAATTTCCTGCATTTTGAACGCATATCCATTATAGAAGTACCTGCTGTATCATCAATGAATATTTTAGAAGCAGCTAGCGGGCCAGAGGCTTTCGCTATATTTTCCCAATCCCTATCTTCTAAATTACCATGTCTAAGCTTTGACATATCAACATTCGCTTCTGAACAAAGTAATTTATAGGAAAGCTGCTCCTTAGACATTTCTAGTGAAAATACTGCTACATTTTTACCTTCTCTAAGTGCTGCATACTCAGCTAAATTTAGTGCAAAGGTAGTTTTACCCATAGATGGTCTTGCCGCAATAAGGATCATATCTCCCTTTTGGAATCCAGCAGTTTTATCATCCAATTCTGGGAAACCACTAGGTATTCCAGTTGTTTCTCCTTTATTATTAAAAATTCTTTCTATTTCTAAAAATCCTCTTTCAAGTACAGTATTCATTGGTTCAAAATCACTTGAATTCTTTCTTTCAGCTATATTAAATACCTTTTGCTGTGCAAGATCCATTACTGCTTCTACATCATCCTGCTTGTTATAACAATTTTCCATAATTTCAGTTGAAGCTCTAATAAGTTTTCTTAAAATAGCTTTATCATCTACAATTTTTATATACGAACTTAAATTAGCAGTAGAAGGTATTGAGTTACTTATCTCTGTAATATAAGTAATTCCACCTGAAGCTTCTAATTTTTCAGCAGAACGTAAATGCTCAAGTAGAGTAATCATATCAATAGGTGTATCCTTTTGATATAAATCAAAAATAGCATTAAATATAACTTTATGAGAATCTCTGTAAAAATCATCACCTTTTAAAACCTCCACTACCCTCGATATAGCGGTTTTATCTATAAGCATTGATCCAATTACTGATTGTTCTGCTTCTAAGTTATAAGGCAGACTTCTAAGAGGTGTATCCATTTTTCATCTCTCCTAAAGTAATTTTTTTACCAAAGTAATGTTTTATGCCCTGCTAAAAAAGCAACATCGAAGATGATGAACAGCTTCGGAGGTGATGATTTAACAGGGCCATTAATTATAGTTAGTTTTATACTTATGCGAAGACTAATTTCATTAGTTCTTCAATGTTTGATGCAGCTTTTGTTTCAATATCCACAAGATCAATTGGTACTTCTTTTTCGTTATCACTTGGAAGTATAACAAGCTTAATTCCTTTTCTTCTTGCACCATAAATCTTTTCGAATATGCCTCCCACCGGTTTTATAATACCTCTTAATGATATTTCACCAGTTACTGCAATATCCTGCCTTAAAGGTTTGTCTAAAAGTGAACTAATTATACATACCGTTATAGCTGCTCCGGCCGATGGTCCGTCAATTTTACCGCCACCTATTATATTTACATGTATGTCATAGTCCTTAATATCTTTATTTGTTGTTTTCCTTATCACTGATGCAGCATTAAACACCGAATCTTTAGCCATACTTCCAGCAGTATCATTAAATCTTACCTGGCCTTTACCTTTTTCCTTGGTCTCAAATACTGATGTTTCTATTTCTATTGTTGATCCTATGTACCCTGATACTCCAAGTCCATATATGTGACCAACTTCAGATTTAGCTACTTTATCTAATTCCTCATAGGGAGTTAATCTACTTATAGATATAACATCTAATAAGTCCTTAATTTCAATTTTAATTTTGGAGTCCTTTATTGATTCTTTATTCTGCATAGCATACCCATACGCATCTGCTAAAATATTTACAGCTTTTCTTCCCTCAATTGTATATCTACTAATCGTTTCAGCTACTCCATCTCCTACTTCAACCTCTAATTTATTCGCAGCATTTACTACGATATTTTCAATATCCTTCGCAGTTAATGGTTCAAAATAAACTTCAGTGCATCTTGATCTGAGTGCTGGGTTTATTTCTGATGGTTCTTTAGTCGTTGCCCCTATTAAAACAAAATCTGCTGGAGCACCTTTATCAAATAAATATTTTATATATTTAGGTGTGTTTTCATCTTCAGGATCATAATAAGATGATGAAAACTCAACCCTTTTATCTTCTAGTACTTTGAGCAGTTTGTTTTGAAGTATATTATCAAGTTCTCCTATTTCATCAATAAATAATATTCCTCCATGAGCTTCTGTAACAAGACCTGTTTTTGGTTCAGGAATTCCACCCTCAGCTAGATCTCTCTTACTTCCCTGGTATATTGGGTCGTGTACGGATCCGAGTAGAGGATTTGTTATTTCTCTTGGGTCCCATCTGAGTGTCGCACCATCCACTTCTACAAATTTAGCATCTTTATCATAAACCGTGTAACTTAGCTTTTTAGCTTCTTCAAGAGCAAGCCTAGCTGCAGTAGTCTTACCAACTCCTGGTGGTCCATAGAGAATTATATGTTGAGGATATGGCGATGCCATTTTAGATAACAGAGATTTTATAGCTCTTTCTTGTCCAACTATTTCACTAAAGCTCTCTGGTCTTAGCATAGCTTGTATATTTTTAGTAAGTTTTCTTTTATCAAGTGCTTGAAGATCCTCATATTTCTTAAGCGTTTTAGCATTTTCAGGACCTTTTTGTTTCTTTATTATGCTAAGCCTTACTTCATCAATATATTTATCTTGCTTTTCCATTAGATTTTTTTCTACTTCAGCTTCAATTTTATTTTGCACATATCTTTTAGCAATTTCTTCAGTAAGCCACTCATTAGTATTGTCTAGCACCTCATGTACATTTTTTTGATTGGGCACTATCTCTATGCCCTTACCATCACTAATGATTTTATTTAAAGCATATAATCTTTTATACATGTCTTCGCTTTTAATATGCTTTTGAAGTTTAAATTTTATAGTTTTAGCCTTTATACTGCTCTCATCTATTACATTCCTCATTATTTCATATAAAACGTCGATTTGTGTATCTAGTGGTAATGTATCTTTTGCAACTTGTTCTCCAATTTTATTAACGTATAATGTCTTCAAAGTCAATCCGCTTCCATAAATATAACTATCAAATATTTACTAAAGCGTTTCCTCCCTTCGTTTTATATGATTATTCCTCACAAACAAGAACTTTTACCTTAGTAGATATTTCTGGATATATTTTAATTTCTACTTCATAAGTTCCTAATAATTTTATTGTATCTGATACTATTTTCTTTTTATCAACATCTAAATTACATTGTTTATTTAACGCTATTGCTATGTCTTTACTTGTAATTGCACCGAATAGCTTTCCATTTTCTCCTGCTTTCCCAATTATTTTCACAACTTTATCCTTAAGTTCATTAGCTAATTTTTGCGCATCCTCAATCTCAGATGTTTTCTTTTTTCTTTCAGTTTCGTTCTTTTTATTTAACATATGCATATTCGAGTCTGTAGCTTCCGCTGCGAGTTTCCTTGGAAATAAAAAATTTCTCGCATATCCATCTGCAGCATTTATCACATCATCCTTTTTACCTACACTTTTAATATCTTTTAATAATATAACTTTCATTATTTTTCACCTTCCCGTATGTATTTGTCTATAGCTTGATTTAATTTCACCACTACTTCTTCAAGTTTAAGTGAAGTAAATTTTGTGCCAGCCATAGTCATGTGTCCACCCCCACCCAATGTCTCGAGTATTAGCTGTACATTTATTTTCCCAAGAGACCTTCCGCTAATAAATACTTCTTCTCCTACTTTAACAATAACAAATGATGCTTCGATGCCATTAATATTTAAAAGCTCATCCGCTGCTTGGGCCGCTAATACAACGTCTTCTATTATTAGGGGACAAACGGCTATAGCAATTTCATTTTTAACCTCTGCTGATCTTATAATATCAGCTCTTTTTAAATAAATATTTAAATCATCAGAAAACATTTTTTTGACATCCATAGTATCTGCACCATGACGCCTTAAAAAAGCAGCCGCTTCAAAGGTCCTAACTCCTGTTTTAATAGAAAAATTCTTTGTATCCACACATATTCCAGCCAGGAGACACACTGCTTCTATATTCTTAAGCTTTGGCTTATCTACCATATATTGAATCATCTCAGTAACTAATTCTGCAGTAGACGATGCGTAAGTTTCCATATAACTCAGCACTGCACCGTGTATAAAATCTTGCGATTTTCTATGATGATCGATTATAACTACTTTTTCTACATCTTTAACTATTTCTAAATTTTCCACATGACTTTCATTGTGGACATCTACTATTATAAGCAGACTATTTGAATTTTTAATACTTTTAAATTTCTCACATGTTATAAAAGTATTTTTGTATTCTCCATCTTTAAGTAATATATCCATCATGCTTTTTATGCCACTATTTATTCCTTCGAGAATAATGTAGCACTCTTTGTTTAAACTATTAATAATACTATATAGACCAATAGCTGAGCCCAAACAATCAGGATCAAAATTTGTGTGCCCCATAATGAAAACTATATTACTCTCATTTACTAAATCCATTAATGCATGAGCAATAACCCTTGCGCGAACCTTGGTTCTTTTCTCTACCTCTTTTGTTTTTCCTCCAAAGAAAGATAGTTTATCACCTTTTTTTACTACTACCTGGTCACCACCACGACCCAATGCTAGTTCCTTAGCTGAAGTAGCAAATTCATAGTTTTTAAGTGGAGTATCTTCTCCCCTACCTACACCTATAGTTAAAGTAACTGCAAGTTTATTACCATTACTTATTTCGCGAACACTATCTAGAATATCAAATTTCTTTTCTATTTCTTTTTCAATATACTTATCTTGAACTATAATAACATACTTATTCGATGTATATTTTTTTACCACAGCATTTATACTCTGCCCATAACTATTTATTGTTCGCTCAATATCCGCTACAAGCAACGGTGCCTTATCTTCCTCTGTAGTTTTAACAACATCATCAAGATTATCAACTTCTACTAGCATAACACTTTCTCGGTTACCATTAATACCTTTAACTAAATTAGTCTTTTCTGTTATATCATAAAAATATAAAAGCATAATTTTATCTTTAACATTTTTATTTTCGTTTGTATCAACAATATTGGTGTAAATTTCATACCAATTATCTTTTATTCTAATATTTGGGAATATACTCTTTTTACCCTCTAAAACCTGTTTTAAATTAAGTTCCTTAATTATCTCCCTAATATTTCTATTTAAAAGATCCTCGCCTTCAAGCATTGTTGTTACACTTTGATTATACCATAAAATGTTTCCCATATACCCTATTATTATTAGTGGAAAAGGAAGCTTTACCAAAGTACTTGTAGTTGCTATATCAAGTTTAGATGAAAAATTCTCAATAAATTCTTTCCATTCGTTTTTTTTGATTTTAGAGTTGTAAATATTATACACTACTAATATTGCATATAGCACAAGCGCTAGCCATCCTACTAGCAAATGTCCATAATAAAATATTATATATATAAGTAAGGCCATCGACACCATATATATTTTATTATTAACATTAAAGTAATTATATTTATTATCCATGATTCGCCCCCAATTATTTTCTTTTAAATCTATATGGGTCAAGCTTTCTAAAGTCAAAAGCCATTTCCATGAGTCCTATTGAAAAGTAAATGCTACCTAGAGGCGATATTATTATTAACACCAAAATTAATAAAACTACTGGTTTAGATAAATTTCTTTTAACTCTTAGAAAATATGCACTTGCAGCTAATCCATTTATAATAAATATATACTGCGTAAGTATTTGAGAGGAATTTAGTATATAATCCCCGCCAAATATATTTTTCGATGAAAGTATTATGCCTATACATACAGTGCCTATTAATACGGCTCCTACTATGTTATTAACACAAAATCTGCTGAAAGGTACTACTTCCTCCATTTTATAGTTTAGCTTCGTGAGTATCGCTCTAGACACCGTATAATTCAAATAAGC
>NZ_JAENWL010000205.1 GCF_016650095.1 Clostridium sp.
ATCTAGTTAATTTTAGTTTGAGAGAGATAAAACGTAGTGCAGATAAATGCTCTGATACAGTCTCTAAACCAATGGAAACCGGCTTTGAAAAATTTGTGATAAACAGGCTTATATTGAATGAGAACTTAGGTAATATTATGATTAATCTACAGTATAGTGAAAAAAATGAACTTGTTTTGATAGGTGAATTAGAAGAAAAGGGCAATATTTACATACAAAATAAATATCGAATGTTAGGAACAGAATCTAAAAGGTTTGAATTTGATAAAGGAATTAAGAAATTAAGAGAAATCAAAAATAAACTAAAAGAAATGGAAGTTCTATATTATCGTGATGATTTGGTAAAATCCGTAAGAGAGTTCAATGAAATGATAATAGATGAGAATATAGAAACAATTGATTGCTTTTTAGGATTATCTAAAAGCATAGTTACTAGTGAAGGTGAGGAATATAACCCTTCTAATGGAGAGAGAGGGATACTATTGTTACAAAGGTTATTAAAAAACGATAGTTACGTGTATATATTGGATGAACCAGAGTTAGGGATGGGAAATTCCTATATAAATAATACTATATTACCTCAAATTGTTGACTTAGCAAAACAACATAAGACTGTAATTATTGCGACACATAATGCTAATATAGCGGTTAGAACCTTACCCTATATGTCTATATATAGATCACATCAAAATGGTGAATATAAAACTTATATAGGAAACCCATTTAATGATGAATTAATTAATATTAATAATATATCAGACTTTAAAAATTGGACCATCGAGAGTATGCATACCCTTGAAGGTGGAAAAGAAGCGTTTTATGAAAGGAAGGATATTTATGAATCTGGAAGCTAAAATAATAGAGGTTGAGTTAAAAGAGAATGATATATTAGTATTTTATATAAAAACAAATGAATATCAGGTTAATTTAAAGAGTGAAGATAGTCAAAATGAGTTAAAAACAATTTTTTCGGCCTTGTTAGAAGAAATGATTGAAAATCCCATTAAATTAAACTTTAAAACTGCTAATGGTTATAATAAAGGACTATATATTGATGTATGTACTGAATATGTAAAAGAACTAAATAGAGAAATTAATGTAGTCAGTAGTAGAGTCCCACAAAAATCTGATATACAAATAACCCATGCTGCTTTATTATAATTGAATTAGTATATAATTAAAAAGAAATAGACTTATATTACAATAAGTCTATTTCTTGGCGGTGGGAGTTGAACCCACGATATCTCTTTTAGCAAAAGAGTGTTTCATCCGTTAGACTACGCCACCACAATATACTTATATTAACACAAATAGTATCTAATGTAAACATGAAAGCAACACATATAAAGTTCGTTAAATATAGAATAAATATTATTAAAAGAGCATGAATGATTGTATAGGCTAGTTATAGGCACATAGCAAATGGCATTCAAGATAATTATATATTATGTTGTATGCTTGTTATGACTTAAACCGATTTTTCATTCTTTATTTAATATATAGATGAGATATTTTTAACTTTTAAAAACAATTATTTTATTTTGAGAAGATAGAAAAGAAGGAATTTTATATTATAGGTAGAATAATACAATACAATACAATACAATATTATATTGTATAATATAAAAGAGGTGATATTATGGCGAAAATTGGATATGGACAAGCAAATTTGGAATCTAGCGATGATGATTTTACAAAGGTAATTTATACTCTTAATCAATTAATACATGATGAAAGTGCAAAAATAATTTTTGGAATTGAAGAGGACACTAAGGTTGAAGTCGATGAAAAGGCTTTAGACAAATTCGACATTGATATAGAAATGTTTAGTAAAATAGTTAATACAGAGTTTGTTTCAATATTAGAAGCTATTTTATCCAATACTGAAAAGGACTTTATAAGCATTCAGTATAGGCAATCTAAAGATGACGAAGTTAAAGATGAAAATGAAGAAATGAGTAAAGAACTCTTTAAAAAAGCTATTGGTAAAAAAATTGACTATACAAAAGAAGTGATTGTCACTAATGAAATAAAATCACGATATATGATTAAGGCTACCACTAAAATTTCAAAACTTAAAAAGATTAATTGGGAAATCAATAAAAAACTTTACGATAATGAAAAGGAAAAATTAAGCGCTAATTATGCAACCATTAGTATAAAAGTAGGCAAAGAATTAAATGAAATGGGAAGTCTATTTAGAATGTTCCCATTTATTGAAAATGATTATAAAATAGATGAAATAAGTTTTGATTGTGATGAATATGATATTGATTACATAATTAAAATATTTGAAAAGGTAAAGGATACTTTAAAAAAATGTTAGCAGGAGGTGATTAAAATGATACCTAACGTAACAGAATTGTATAAAAAACGTAAATACTTTGATAATGGTGATGACTTATACATAGAAAAATTGGATGGTATGACAGAATTACTACATCAACTAGTGGCCAATACACAGCCAAAAAGATTAATTTTGACTAATACAGATGATAATAAAATAACAAGTCAAAATGAAATTATTTTAAAGAAGTTGGAAAAATTAATGGGCCGATTAGAGCTTTGCTATGAGGATATTCTTGAAACGTTAGAGGTATTTTCACTTATTAAAAGTAACATAAGAATATTAAAACAATCAATTAATAAAAATACTGAAAAGTACTATTACAGATCATGTACAATAATACACGACTCCATATTACATATAAAATGCGAAAAATTATTAAAATCTCAAATTAGTGCTTTAGTTACTGTTGTTTCAAAATTGTATAAAGAAGATTTAGATAAAACCGAATTTTATGAAATAGATAGTATTTTGTTAGAAAACAATCTAGATTGGATTCCTGATTTAGATTTTGACGAAGAGGACTAATATATGGACACAATATTTATGGAAACAACGGTTCAAGCAGATAAATTTTTAGGGAAAAGATCTAGAAAACATCAAATTAAAACTACATGCAAAAACAATAAATTAATTAGTTCTACTTACGTGTTGGGTGAATTTAAGTCAAACTTCCTTAAGGATGCTACAGCTTTATATAATTTAGTAGCTGATAGTGATGATGTTAGGGATGCAATGATTAGGTTTGAAGAAACTTTCAGTAAGCGAATAAGTAATAGGATGAACAAATTATTTGCAAATATTATTACTACATGTGGAATTGATGACAAAGAAGAAATTCTTGAAAATATAGAAATGTTTATTGAGGACATACTATTAAAAAGGTTTAAAGAAGGTGTTGATAAAATTCTTATTGATAACACAAAATGTGAAAGAAGTTTAGCAATGCCTCAAAAAATAGATGGTGTTTGGACAATTGATGTTAAATGTTCTAAGAGAGCTAACCCAAAATGTAGTATTAAAGAATTTTTGTTGGACCATAATTTAGATAATATAAAGAAACTAACTGCAATGCCTAAAGAACTAAAAAGTGTAGAAACCATTGTAGATAAAATCATAAGTAAATCAGATGTTCCATATGGAAACAATTGTAGAACATTAGGCGACACTATTATTATTTTAGAAGCACCTGACGACTCTAAAATCTTCACCACAAATATCAAAGATTTTAAACCAATCTGTGAAAAAATAGGTAAGCTAATAGTTTGATTTATTTATATACAATTGTAATTCCATTATGCTTTCTAATTATAAAAATAATACATTTGAAATTAAAATTTAAATCTGAAGCAAGTAAATTTTGTTTATTGATAAATCTATAAGTATACAATGTGTAAATCCCCACCTTTTTAATTTATTATTTATATTGTAGACATTTAATGTATATAAAATACATATGTGTATAACATTGTATGTAACAAAGGATGTTTTATGTTTTATATAAGACAATATTGAAGTTATAATTAGGTTAAAAGTACAAGTAAAGATATTTTATCGTCAGAGTGGATCCGAGAACTAGTTTATTTATTGAGTGAAAATTATAATATAAACAATTAAAAGCTACGAAATTTAGGTCAATGCCTTCATTTCATAGCTTTTTACATTATAAACATATTAAATTTATATGCTTTAAAAGTTTAAACTTTTGAGCACCTACTTAAGTGTGCATTAGTATTTTGAAAGTAACACAATGGTAATTGTGTTACTTTCACATTGGCTGTATTGCACATTCCTTAAAAATTTCATTTTGAATGTAACATATCGTATTGACTTGTAACGTTCAATGTATTATAAATCAGTTATTTAAACCATCTGATTATTCTTTTGAAGTTTAGCATACATTGTTTCCTGCTGCTTCGTCGTAAACTGAAAATATATTAATGTGTTTGTTACAGATTTATGGCCCAAATAGTATTGCAGTTCTTTTATATCAATTTCAGATTCTGCCAAATGGACCGCAGCCGTATGTTTTAAAGTATGAAAATGGTGCTTTTCTATATCATTTATTTTAGCTAAATGACAATATTTCTTCATCAAAACATCTAAAGTCTTGCGAGAGATCGGTTTTTTCTCCTGGCTTAAAAACAAAACTTGCTGATTATCACAAATCTCATTTTGCCTAATATATTTGTTTAAGATCTTAATAGTTTCTTGATCTAATCTTATGGTGTTATTATTGCTCCCCTTAAGCCTGTGGCAATACATTTCTCCTCTTGTCTTGTTATATAATCCTCTAAATGCATTAACCCAACCTCAGAAGCTCTTAAAGCGCATCTGTATGCTACTCTAAAAATAGCCAAGTTTCTTAATTCATGTATACTATTATCTTTTTCTATAGTTTTAAAAACCTTCTTCATTTCCGCTTGAGTAAGATATTTTACTTTTTCTTCATTTTCTTTCATCATATTTAAGCACCCCATTTAAAAAGATAGACCTTTTATGTATTATGTCTATCTTTAAAATACCATGTTAGACATTGATAATGCAAGTGTTTAAGTGTTTTTATAAAAACAAATTAATAAAGTTGGACATTACATTGAATAAAATGTAGCCAAAGTTTGTGTTTTAGTGAAAACACAAACTTTTATAAATCCCAAAATTACAGGTTAAAGTTAATATAATATGATCTAATATAATTGTATATTTAAAGAATTAAATCCTATCTTATCCATTATTAACACTCCTACATTTTTATATACTTTTGTATTACTTTGAAATTGCCCTAAAAATAACCCCAGAGAAATTCCTTGTGTTTTTCCTGATATTTTCCCCTCATATAAAAACTACTTTTATGTTACATATTTTCTTTAAAACCAGTCATATAATAAACGAATCTTTGTTTGAAATCACTAATCCAGGCATATATATCTTTAATATCATTAATGTTTCTATTAAGATGCCATTGATGTATCATATCTAGCAAATCCTTTTCAAGGCTTTCTACAGATGTATTTTTATTTACATTATTAAGACCTTCGGACAGCATAAAATATAAAGCACTCACATCATCTTGAGCTTTCACTATAAAAGAATCACTATAAAAAACACTTAGTTTGCATTCATATATTGATTTTATATTATTATAGTTGGTATCAATATCACTAGCCTGTGTTTTTATGTATTTCCACAAACTAGGGCTAATACATTTTAATGGATTTTCTGTTTCAGTATTAGAAATCAACATTTTCACAGTAGAAAAATGCTCTGAAATTATGTTAAGAGTTCTATTCATCTTATTCAATTCATCTAAAAATTCAAATTTGTATTTTATCTCATATTGTTTCTTTATTTCAGACAGTATCACATTTTCACGTTCTTGCTGCTTTGACTCATCTTGATCTTTGTAATATTTTATTGTAGCAAATACACCTATAATAGTAAAAACACCACCTAATATGCTACCAACGTAACTTCCTAAAAATGATACCCATTGCTCATTTGATATATTAGAAGAAATATTGTTGCCAATTAATTTGTCCATCACTATAGGGAATAACAATATTACTGTAACAACTATTATTATAAATGAATTTTGTTTCTTCATATATAAATTCTGCCTCCTATTAAAATATTCTTTCATACTATTATGTAAATTAAAGCTATGATTTTTCATTTTATATTATTTTATTCTTATTAAAATCCATGGCAGAAACTGGTAAATGTCTAAAATACTAGTGCTAAGGCAATTTAATAAATATAATGTGGGAAAATATGAGAATTTTTATAAAAAGAAACAAAGTACAACTTCATAGTATTCCACATAATTATGACCTTAATTGGATTATACATACTTTCAATTGTACAAAAACATGGAAGAGGGCAGGAAATTTTTAAGAAATCTCTTCCAGTTGTATTAAAAAATTATAAAAAACAGAAACCGAAGGCAGTGAAAAAGTAAGAATGCTTCTTGAACCAACTCTGGCTTTAGTATAGCTGGTTTTATTTGTTGTTTTCAAATTACGAATTAAATGATAAATTATACATACTATGTTATTATTGTCGATATTATGATAAAATTATAGATAGTTGTCTAATATACATGAATAGAATAGATTTTTAGGAAATTTATCTAAATATGTGATTAATGAATGAAAATTTTTCTGAGGAGATAATTTTTATCAGATCCAAAATATAACCACCAATTAAATCATAATGACTGAGTTGTAA
>NZ_JAENWL010000254.1 GCF_016650095.1 Clostridium sp.
ATCGAAAGAGTGAGCTTTCATGAGTAATAGGATAATTCAATTATAATGAAATTTGTATTTATATTGCGTCACCTTCGGTGATGATTACAAAGCAAAGGTATAATTAATTTAAAATTTAAAGAATTGGAATATATATAAGGTCGTTAATATATTTCAATTCTTTTATATTGCCCATCTGAAAATAAGTAATATTATTTATGCTTATTTAATATGTATAAGGTAAAGATTGTTTATAACGAGAGGAGAAGAGAATGAGGAGAGTTTTTATTACAGTACATTTGAAAAACGTCCTTCTATTAATCACTTCATTTATTGCATTTATAGTTATAACTTCTGTTTTAATAGTGGGAGTAGGAAATAATATAAGCTTAAATAATAGTAAAAACTCAGTAATTAAGTCAGAAGAATATAAAAATCCTAATAAAGATATTATTAAATATAGTTCACTTCCTAAAATTTCTAAAGTTAAAGTTTTCATGTCAAAAGAAAATACTGTAAAAGAAATTAATTTAGAAGTATATGTTGCTGGAGTTGTCGCTGCGGAAATGCCTGCTACATTTGGGTTAGAAGCTTTGAAAGCTCAAGCAGTGGCAGCTAGAACTTATGCATTAGCTCATGTTACGCAGCTAGGTGGAACGTTATGTAAAAATGGTTATGGAGCTAATTTATGTGATACAACTCACTGTCAAGCTTATATGACTAAGGAAGAACGTATGAAATTATGGGATAATAATTCAGCGCAGGAGCAGGATAATTGGAATAAGATTGAACTGGCGGTTGAAAGCACACTAGGACAAGTATTAATCTATAATGATAGCTTGGTAATGGAACCTTATTATTTTGCAACTAGTAGTGGGAAAACGGAAAATTCTGAGGAAGTATTTAGCAATAGTGTACCTTATTTAAGGAGTGTAGAAAGTCCAGGTGAAGAGAGATCGAGTAATTTTAAGACTAGCAATACTTTTAAGTATAAAGAGATAAGCCAAATTATAAATAATAATTATAATAATGCTAAGGTAACCTCAGATAAGATTAAAAATCAAATAGCTGTAATTGATAGGTCTGAGGCTGGAAGCGTTAAGAATATTAAGGTTGGGAGTATAACCATGACGGGCAGTAAATTTAGAACAATGCTCGGTTTAAAATCATCAAATTTTGAAATAAAGTTTAATTCAAGTGGCATAGAAATAGATTGCAGTGGATATGGTCATGGTGTAGGAATGAGCCAATGGGGTGCAGATGCAATGGCAAAGCAAGGGAAAAATTATATTGAAATATTAACTCATTATTACCAAGGCACTATGGTAACTAAATGAAAATTTGATAAAGCTGGTTATCCTATGTAAGAAAGGGATAATCAGCTTTATTTTTTTATGAGTAAATTTCATTGGAGTTGATGATTTAAGTGAAATTAGTAAGGAATAATAAAAATAAAAATAAATTTTATAAAATATGTATGTTTTAAGGCTTTATGGACAAAAATACAAGTGGAGGTGTTTACATGGATAAGAAACCAAATAATAAAGCACTAAATTTTTTCAAGAAGGAAGGCTTCTATGTAATTTTATTTGTTTGTTTATGTATAGTAGCTACAGTGGCGACTATAACAGCAAATAATAATAAAAAGGTTGTAAGTAATCAGGAAATACAAAATGAACAAGCGGATGTAGCAAATGCTTTAAGAGAGCAAGAAAAAGAATATCAGGGAGCTCTTCAGGTAAAAGAAGATTTAGCTAAGACTGAGGTGCTTAAACCAGTACCTAATATACAAAAGGTAACAACTGGAGATCTAACAGCTGCAGTTTCTAATACTGTTAATTCAGAGTTTGAGAAACCGGTAGCTAATGGATTACTAGCAAGAGCATATTCAAAAGATATTAGTTCGGTGGTGTGGAAGACTGACGGAAGCTACAGAACAAACTTAGGTATCGATATTCAGTCAAATATAGGTGAGCCAGTTGTAGCGGCTATGGATGGAATAATTAAAGAAGTTGGTACAGACGTTGCTGGTCAAAAGGGTAAAATGATTCTAATAGATCATCAAAATGGCTTTGTTACTAAATATTCTAATTTGGAAGAAAAAATATTAGTAAAATTAGGAGATAAGGTAACTAAAAAACAACAAATCGGTACAGTGGGAAACACTAGTTTAAATTCATTTAAAGAAGACTATGGACCTCATTTACATTTTGAAGTTTTGCAAAGTAGTAAGAACGTTGATCCTGCTAAATATGTAAAATATGAGAAGTATCAACCTGTAGAAGCTAAACAATAACCAATAACCATACCAATTAGTCATTTTTCGTAAATATATCGTATGATGACTAATTGGAATGGAATTTAAAAGCAAGGTATTGCATATTTATAAATATACAAGGGTTTAGGAGGTAACACTTTGAAAGACTATATTGAAGATCGAGTACTAGAAGTTGCTAAGTATATTATTGATTCAAAAGCTACAATAAGAAGAACTGCCAAAGTGTTTGGAGTTAGCAAGAGTACTATACACAAGGATATGACGGAAAGATTGCCTACGATAAATCTTCAAATTGCTAACGAAGCAAAAACAGTTTTGGATTTAAATAAAGCTGAGAGACATATTAGGGGAGGAAAGGCAACACGCTTAAAATACAAAGTAGTAGAAGGATAAAACACTTCAAGCTAAAAACTATAAAAAAATATTAAATTTAATAGAGGGTTTTTTTATAGCTTTATAGAATAGAGTTTAGTAGAATAAAATAACGAATATACTAAAGAGCAGGAGTGAGTTTTGAGATGTTTTTTTTTAGAATAGGTACAGACATGGGAATAGATTTAGGTACAGCCACAGTTCTTGTATACATTAAAGGTAAAGGTGTTATCTTAAAGGAGCCATCTGTTGTTGCTATAGATAGAAATAATAATAGAGTATTGGCAGTTGGAGAAGAGGCCAGGCAGATGATAGGAAGAACACCAGGGAATATTGTGGCCATACGTCCTATGAGGGACGGTGTTATTTCAGATTATGATATAACTGAGAAAATGTTAAAGCACTTTATAAAAAAGGCTTGTGGGAAAAAAAGGCTATCTGCTCCAAGAGTTGTGATATGTGTCCCTTGCGAAGCAACGGAAGTAGAAAGAAGAGCGGTAGAAGATGCAGCTAGGAATGCTGGAGCTAAGAAGGTTCACCTTATTGAAGAACCACTAGCAGCAGCAATCGGGGCAGGACTTGATATTACTCGCGCAAGTGGGAATATGGTTATTGATATTGGTGGAGGGACTACTGATATTGCAGTTATTTCTTTAGGTGGTATGGTTGTACGTGAATCAATCAAAGTAGCTGGAGATAAGTTTGATGAAGATATTATAAAATATATTAGGAAAAAACATAAGTTAATGATTGGTGAGAGAACTGCAGAGAATTTAAAAATTAACATAGGTTGTGCTCATAAACAAGATGAAGAGACAAGCATGGACATAAGAGGAAGAGACTTAATCACGGGTCTTCCTAAAAATTTAACAGTAACATCGGAAGAAATGCGAGAAGCTTTAAAGGACGCGGTATATTCAATAGCTGGATGTGCACATTCGGTCTTAGAAAAAACGCCACCAGAGCTTTCAGCAGATATAGCTGACAAAGGTATAGTTATGACTGGTGGAGGTTCATTGTTAAAAGGATTAGATAAACTTATACAAGAAATTACTAAAGTCCCAGTATACCTGGCAGAGGATCCAATTTCATGTGTAGCACTCGGAACAGGTAAAGTATTGGAATACATGGATAAACTAGGCAGTTCATTTAACGTAGGAGATATATATTTAACGGATTAAAAAGTGTAAACAAGCTATAAAAATAAGCAATACAATTATTTGTTTAATTGTATTGCCTTATTTTTGTTTTCATGCGCCTTTGCGAAATTTCTTAAATTTAAAACTCGGATAATTATTTAAAGTGAATTAATATTACAGTTTAGATGATGATGAACAATTTTCTTCATCGGTAAGTGAATACAAATAATATGAATGCAAAAGGGATCTGCTTAAAACATTAGCAATTTCCATTACTAAACTTAATCTTATGTTTCTATTAGTGAAAAGTTCACTGTCATCACTTGAATCTACTATACCTATTAATGAAACATTGCCTACCTTAGGTAGTGTTTTTCCTACGCCTTTACCAGGATGAATCGGATAATTTCTAGCTTGGATTTCGCCAATATTTGAAACGTCGCCTAAACATGCATCTACACCTATTATAGTACAATTTGGGTGCAAAGCATTTATTTCAGATAATTTACTATCGATGTTTAAAGCGTGAATTGGATTGTCTATGGTGCCATATACAGGTAATGGAAAGGAGCTATCTTTTAAAAATGTGCCAACTAAAGGGCCTAGACAATCACCTATACATCTATCGGTGCCTATGCAGACAACTAAAGTATTTTTGTCAATATAGTCTTTTAGAAAATTAGAAATTGTATAGTATGCTAAAGGATCTTTATAATGGGTTTTAGCTTTACTCAAGAAATATACCTCCTTGTATTACACTTAGAAAAAACAATTATAAATTATTTTCCTATGAATAATTTATATGAATAAATTCTGCGTATTATTATGATAAAAGAATAAAAAAATGATTAGTTGGCAAATAATCTATATATATATTAATCTGTTGAGGTGATTTTTTTATGAAAAGAATTTATTCATTATTTATTATCATATTTTCTACCCTTGCAAGTGTGACTACTATGGTGTCGTGCGATTATTCAAATAACTCAAAGCAAGTGGCTGAGTATAACAAAGTGTACGTACCTAAAATCTCTATTACTAATGATACTAGAGATAAAGAAGTGAAAAAAAATGAGGATAAAGTTTTAAATACTAAAGATGATTTAGATGGTGCTGAATTATTTCAGAAAAAATTAAGTGATGATTATAAAAGCGAAGATAATAAGAATAGTGATAGTTTTGATGGAGATGTGGGGAAAAGTGAAAATAGTTTAGAAAGTTATTATAATTACATAGAAAATGAACAATCAGTATTTAAAGTATCAACAGGAAAAATACAAGAAAATCTAACTACTTCTGATAAAATAAAGTTACTATATGTGAGTATGAAGCTCGGAAGAGAGGATTATAAAAAGGTGAAGGAATATTTATATGCAGTGGATGCTGAGGAGGGTGTTCTTGATGCGCTTAAACTATTAAAAGAAGATTTATCAAAAAATGAATATGAAAAAGTACGGAAAATCGCTGGTAGGTTTATAGATATGGATGCTGCAGAAAGTCAAGAATAGTTGTATGTGATTAAGCCATATAAAAAGATATAATTAATTTTTTATAAATGATAATAAGTTATATTGGTGTTTAATACTGAGTAAATATGCGAATAATATAGTAATGTAGAGAAGAAGTCGTGTATTGAAAAAAAATGGACTTGAAGTTATTTAATTAAAGTTGTATAATGATTCTTGTCGACACGATAAAAACATAATATGCTGGCATGGCTCAACGGTAGAGCAGCTGACTTGTAATCAGCAGGTTGTAGGTTCAATTCCTATTGCCAGCTCCACATGGAGGAGTTCCCGAGTGGCCAAAGGGGGCAGACTGTAAATCTGTTACGTAATGTTTCGATGGTTCGAATCCATCCTCCTCCACCA
>NZ_JAENWL010000173.1 GCF_016650095.1 Clostridium sp.
CATTAAATTCTCCAGAAGTTAAAAAATTTATTGAGGATAAATATAAAGGTGCTATAATTCCTGCTTTCTAAAATTATATTCAGTTATAAAATTATAAAATTGCCTTGTATTTAACATGAAAGCGAGGTGATTTTTTTTATTCCATAGTAGAATATAAAACTTAAGATGTATCAAATTTTATATTTCATAGATTTATTTTTTTAATATTGATGTATAATTGAATTGATCTATAATGCAAAAGATTTTAAACAAATTGGAAAGAATATTTTTAACGTATTTAAAATTGAAAATAATAGGAAAATCAAAGTATATAGCACTATAAACATTGGTAATAGGCAATTTACGCTCTATGATTCCGAGAAAAATTGGAATATAACTGGCATTAATTATATAAAATATACAATAACCACAAGGATAATATCTTTTAGACATAGAATAAGTATGGTAACAATAGCTAGGGAATATTGCGAGTTAGGTAAGACTTTAATATGAGATTTCATGGTGCCTAAAACTATAGAAAGGGGAGATATATTGGCAGTAATGAGCACGGGCGATTATAATTATTCCATGTCAAGCAATTACATTATAGGGGGTAAATAATGAGTGTATTTTTCGAAGCCATAAACAGATTTTTTGAATTTATAGTTCCGATTGCAGATTTTCTATGGGAATTCCCAACTAATATTAAATGGTATGCTAATATCCCTATTTTGGGAAATTTCACATTTGCCATTATAATACTTATGGGAGCAGGAGTTTATTTTACTATTAGGACTAGATTTGTTCAAATTACAGGGTTTAAAAAGGGACTTAAAATTCTAGTTAGGAGTAGGGCAACAGAAACGGGAATTACTCCACTAGCTTCATTTTTACTAAGTTCTGCTATGCGCGTAGGGCCAGGCAATATTATGGGTGTTACTGGAGCAATATCTATTGGTGGACCAGGAGCTCTATTCTGGATGTGGGTTTCAGCTTTCTTTGGAATGTCTACTGCTTTTGCTGAAGCAGTACTTGCACAAATATTCAAAGAGAAAAAGGGAAATGAATACGTAGGTGGACTTCCTTTTTATGGGCAAAAGATTTTGGGTGATAAACGCTTTGTAGGGGTTATACTGTCTTTAGTTTTTATGATGTATGCACTGTTTTCTATCCCTGGGCAAACATTTCATTTGTTTACAAGTTTCGGCTCAATAGCTGACACCATCGCTGGTACAACATTCGGGCGTCAATCAACTGTTTATTATTGTATCGCAATATTCTTAGTAGTTTCCGTTGCATTTACTGTGCTTGGTGGAATTAGAAGAGTTGCGGCTGTTACAGATGTACTGGTGCCTATTATGGCAGTTATTTATACAATTATAGTTTTATTAATAATAATAGCTAACTTAGATAAAATTCCTTACTTCTTTAAAGAAGTGTTTGGTGGAGCATTTAAGCCTAATGCATTATTTGGTGGGGCCTTTGGTGTTGCTTTAGCACAGGGAATTAAGCGCGGGCTTATGTCTAATGAGGCTGGTCAAGGCACAATTACAATTGCAGCAGCAGTAGCTGAAAATAGACACCCTGTAGAACAAGGTTTTGTACAATCTATAGGAGTTTTTCTTGACACTATGGTAATATGTAGCATGACTGGTTTTCTTATTGTTATGGCTCACGTTTGGACAGGTACTGCTGGGGTTGCTTGGGAGACTATTAAAGCGTCTAAACTTACAGTTTATTTATCCTCAATACAATATTTAGTTCCTGGTACTGCATTAGATGGAGCGGCTACGGTCATTGTTTCACTATGCTATGGATTATTTGCATTTACAACTTTAGTAGGGTTAATATTGTTCGCAGAAGTCTCTGGTAATTTAATATCCAGAAGTAAGAAATTTATAACGGGAATACGTATGCTTGGTGCATTTTTCTTTGTTCCATTTGGAGCACTAACAGTTCTTGCAGGATTAGAACTAGGAAACTTATGGTATATATCTGATTTTGTAAATATTGTTGTTGTTTATGTAAATGTTCCAATTTTATTAATTGGGTCTGGACTTGTAATCAAAGCATTAAAGAATTACTATGAAACAGAAGCAAGCGAAGCTAAGTTTGTTTCAAAGTCTATCGGTGTTGATAGTGAAGTCTGGAAATAAGATTTTTGGAAAACCTAGAAAAATAAGAATACCGTTTTGGTATTCTTGTTTTTTATCAATTAAATTATAAGAAATTTGGCACAATAAAATATTTTTAAGGAAAAGGAGGTTACATTATGGATATCAAAGAATTTTGCAAAAAATATTCAGTAGACCGGATAGGTACAAATTCCTTGAAATGGGATGCACTAGATAAACGATATGGAGATAAGAATCTAATTTCTATGTGGGTTGCGGATATGGAATTTAAAACCCCAGAAGTTGTTATTTCCGCAATGCAGAAAAGAATTGAGCATGGAATATTTGGATATTCTTATGTGCCTGACTCCTACTATGATTCCTTTATTAAGTGGGAAAAGAATGAACATAATTATGAGGTTAATAAAGAATGGATGCGGTTTTCAACGGGAGTTGTTACTGCCTTATACTGGTTTGTTAATGCTTTTACAGAACTAGGCGACTCAGTAATTATTATTACCCCAGTGTATTACCCTTTCCATAATGCAGTAAAAGATAATGGAAGAAAATTGATTACATCAGAATTAATTAATATAAATGGAGCATATACAATTGATTTTCAGGGTTTTGAGAATAGCATTATTGAAAATGATGTTAAATTATTTATTCAATGTTCTCCTCATAATCCGGCTGGTAGAGTTTGGACAGAAGAAGAATTGGATAAAGTTCTGTCTATATGTAATAGACACAATGTGCTTGTTGTCTCAGATGAGATTCATCAGGATATTATAATTGGAGAAAACAAACAAATTCCATCGGCTATTGTGAGTGGTGGGAGATATGCAGATAACCTAATAACAATTACAGCACCTTCAAAAACTTTCAATCTTGCAGGATTATTAACTTCTAATATAATAATATCTAATGAAGAAATAAGGTCAAAATACGATGCTTATGTAAAAACTGTTAACCAGACAGAAGTAAATATTATAG
The DNA here is from genome assembly GCF_016650095.1 of Clostridium sp. Classification (GTDB taxonomy): domain Bacteria; phylum Bacillota; class Clostridia; order Clostridiales; family Clostridiaceae; genus Clostridium_AD. The sequence continues at coordinate 3,087 of NZ_JAENWL010000173.1, forward strand.
GGTTAACTGCAGCAGAAGCCGCTTATAATCATGGTAAAGAATGGTTAGATTCTCTGCTGGATGTGATAAGGCATAATTACAACTATGTTAAAAATAGACTGAATGAAAAAGCACCGAAAATAATTATTACTCCACTCGAAGGAACTTATCTTGCTTGGTTAGATCTACGAGGATATATAGACACTAATGACACAAGAACCTTTATACAAGATAAATGCGGACTTGCAGTTGATCTTGGTGAATGGTTTAGCGAAGACTGTAAAGGCTTTGTTAGACTCAATATGGCTACGGATCCCAGGTTTGTTGAAAAGGCTGTAGACAACATAATAAAGAATATCGATTGTTTATAAATATATTATTTATTCATACTGGTGGACTATTCGGATTGTTCCCTCAAAAGAATTTATTCGATTTTACTATTAATAATTAAATTTATAAGAGGGAAATTATCATATTTAGAGAATACTTTAATAAATATAATTCTTTTCTCTAGGGAGAAAAAACGAGGAGGCATTTTATGAAAATGTTAAAGGGAACTAAAACAGCTGAAAATCTTATGAAATCATTCGCAGGTGAATCACAAGCAAGAAATAGATACACCTATTATGCGTCTATAGCAAAAAAAGAGGGATATGTACAAATATCTAACATATTCACAGAAACTGCAGGTAATGAAAAAGAGCATGCAGAAAGATTCTTTAAATTTTTAAGTGCAAGTTTAAATGGAGAAGTGATAGAAATTAATGCTACATACCCTGTAGGCTTATCAGATACCAAAGCAAATCTACTATGGGCAGCAAATGGAGAAAACGAAGAGTGGTCAGAACTTTATCCAGCATTTGCAAAAGTAGCTGAGGAAGAAGGATTTGCGGATATAGCTTTTATTTATAGAAAGATTTCTGAAGTTGAAAAGCATCATGAAGCAAGATACAGAAAGCTATTAAGTAATATAGAAAATAATTTAGTATTCAATAAAGATACAGAGGTTATGTGGAAATGCACCAATTGTGGTTATATTTATGAGGGCAAAAGTGCTCCAGAATTATGCCCCGCATGTGCACATCCGCAAGCATATTTTGAAATATTAGCTGAAAATTATTAAAAATTTGTTACCACTCAAATAACAAGTTGCAAGTTGCAACTTGTTATTTGTTATTTAAAGACCCTTAGTCTATAAGCGTTAAGTGATGTTTCGTAGTTGTAATATAAAGATAATCAGTGTAAAATATGTAGTATATTCAATTAGGATGATAGAGTATAATTAGGCGTAATTAATAACAAATGTTTTTATTTGTCTAAAAAAACCGGAAAGAGAGGTAGTTTGAAATGCCAGAATGGCTTTTGAAAAAAGATGATTATGTTCCGTCAACTGAAAAGAATACTTTTATTAATAAGAGCATTCTATCTATTTTAAAGATGTTAACAAAATTTAAATATAACGCAAAGCATAAATCTAATAGATTTGGAATAAATACCATAACTAAATTTACATCCACGGTTTTATTAATAATACTTGTAGCACTTTCAAGAAGCTTTTATTTCATTATAATAATAGACGTGTATTTTCTACTTATTATTAGTCTACTTAAAGCAGAAGAAATAAAACACATAGTTAAATTGGCAGTAATGGTTACAATTTTTACTGTTATTATTCTTCTGCCATCTTTTTTTATGGGAAATAGAAATAATAGTATACTAATTGTAGTTAAAACCTTAACAACAGTAACAGCTGTTAATATTACATCTTGTCTTACTCAATGGAATGATATAACTAAGACATTGAAACTATTTTTTGTACCAGATATTTTTATCTTAGTTTTGGATATTACTATAAAGTACATTGTTATTTTTGGAGAATTTTCTTTAAACATGCTATATGCTCTTAAATTACGGTCTGTGGGGAAAAATAAAAACAAAAGTACATCATTATCAGGAATTATAGGTACTATGTTTATAAAGTCAAAAGAAATGGCTGAGGAAATGTATGGAGCAATGGAGTGTAGAGGGTTCGCTGGAGAATATAAATTATACAGCAAGTACAAATTTAGACTAAATGATATGTTATGTATTATAATTAATATAGGTTTTATAGTTTCTTATTTTTATTTTGTTAGGGTGTGATTTAATTGATACAAATGAAAAATATTTATTATTCATATGAAAGCGGTGTGCTTGCACTTAAAAATGTTAGTTTAGAAATTAACGAAGGGGAATCTGTGGCATTTATAGGTCCAAATGGAAGTGGAAAATCTACAATTATGAAATTAATTAATGGACTAGTTAATCCTAGCAGTGGAAGTTACAGTTTTGAGGGTAACGAGATAACCTTAAAAAAGTTCCAGAATGATCTGTTTTTAAAGAGCTTTCATAAAAAAATCGGATTTGTATTTCAAAATTCAGAAGTACAACTTTTTTGCTCAAATGTATATGAAGAAATAGCTTTTGGACTTAGACAAATGAACATGCCAGAGGAAGAGGTTCAGAAAAGGGTTGAAGATATTTTAAAGTTATTAAAGGTTGAAGACTTAAAACATAGACAACCATACCATCTAAGTGGAGGAGAAAAAAGAAAAATAGCCATAGCCAGCGTACTTGTCATGAACCCGGAGGTACTTGTTTTTGATGAACCTATGAATGGACTTGACCCTGAGTCAAAAAGGTTTTTAAAAGAATTAATGATGAAACTAAATAAGGCGGGAAAAACAGTTTTGTGTTCAACTCATGATTTTGAGTATGTAGAAGGAGTATTTAAGAGAGCTATTGTATTCTCAAAAGATCATACAATTATAAGAGATGGTGACTACAAGGAAATAATGGAAGATAGAGAGTTTTTGTTTAATAACAATATAATTTAATTTACTTTAGTAAATAAAAAATGAGGTCCTAAATTTAGGGCCTTATTACTTTGAAGTCAGTTTAATTAAACTATTTTTATTTTTATAAATTTTTGATATATTCTACCAAATTAGATTGATTCTATTCAATCTATTTGGTATTTTTTTTAATTTCAAATTTAATATTATTATAAAAACAATATTAAAATCAAAAAATACAAAAAAAATCTATTTAATTTCCTATTTTATATATTTTTTACTGTAAAATGGTGGTACAATAAAAATGTTGATTTAAGAAAGTTTATAGTACATAGAAAAATATGTATTTTACTTGGGGGGGATTGGGTTGCGTAAAAGAATAATATCATTGATAGTAACAATTGGACTAGCTACTACAATAAGCATGCCGGTTTTTGCAGATCCATTATCAGATAATTTTAGAAGCCAAAATAATGAGCTTGAGAATGTGCAAATTTCTATAGAAAAATTGGATTCAAATATAGAAAAAATTTATGCAGAACTAGATAAAGCAAAAGTTAAAATGGGTGAAACTGAGAAAAAAATACAACAATCAACAAAAGACATACAAGGTGCAGAAGAAAGTATTAAAGATGAAGAAGACTTATTTAATAAGAGAATGCGAATCATGTATATGAATGGTGTGGATAGCTATTTAGAAGTTTTATTAGATTCTGAGGGAATAGTAGACTTTATTTCAAGAGTTGAAAACATTAAAAAAATTGTTGAATATGATAATAAGATTATTGGAGAATTAACCGATAAAAAAGATGAAATCGAAAATCAAAGGGCTAAGCTTGAAACTGAAAAAACTAACCTAGTACTTTTGACAACAGCTAATGAAGATAAAATGGACAGTCTTAAAGATAAGAAACAAGCACAAGAAATATTAATTACTGAAGCTAAAAGTCAACCCCAATTATATGCAAGTGCTGGACAAGCTTATGTAAATGCAGCTAATAAGCAAATAAAACAAATAAGTAATAATGCATCTAAGTATACTCCATCTAGAGGAGCATCAGCACTTAGCTCTAATTCAATAATTGCTTATGCAAGTAATTTTTTAGGAACGAAATATGCTTGGGGTGGTAATGGTCCAAGTAGTTTTGATTGTTCTGGTTTTGTGAAATATGTATATGCTCATTTTGGAGTTTCAATGGGTAGAACTACTACTACACAGGTAAATGAAGGGTCATATGTAGCTAAAGGAAATTTGCAACCTGGAGATTTAATTTTCTTTGGATCCTCATCTAATCCACATCATGTAGGAATGTATGTGGGCAACAATTCATATATTCACGCGCCTAGTACTGGAGATGTGGTTAAAATATCCGCATTGACAAGAAGGGATTACCTTACTGCAAGAAGGTTTAAATAAAATTATAATTACGAAATTTTCTGAAAAGTGGCTATAATATATTGTATATTGTAGCC
>NZ_JAENWL010000310.1 GCF_016650095.1 Clostridium sp.
CAAGTTGCTTCAGCTGCTGTCATACCTTTAACAGACTGATATATATTTTGGTCTAGCGGATATCCTCCATTAGTTGATATAGCAATGTCTGCTTTAACAGCTTTCACCGATGCAAGTTCCATTACAAATTTACATCCTTCATTGTGTGCAAGTTCACTATCTCCTGCAAATGCATTTATAACATTCTTCTCACTGTCAATAACAACATTTAATATGAATGCTAGCTTTGCCTCTTTAGCAGCATATAACATATCTCTATGAATTGGGTTATTTAGAAGAATTCCAGACCTAGCATATTCACTTGCTATAAACTCAGAGCAATGATTTGCCATAACTGTCTTTGCTGATGCCACTCCCGGAAGAACACTTTTCCTTCCTCCAGAAAATCCTGCAAAGAAATGCGGTTCTATAAAGCCTTCAGAAATTAAAAGTTCAGCTTCCATTGCTAGCTTATTTAGGAGTAGCTCTCCACCTGATGGAAGAGTTCCTACGCTAACCATACTATTATAGTCCTCTGATACATGATTTATTATAACTTCATTATCTACAATTTCCTGTCCAAATTTACTTACCATTTCTTCCTTTGTAGTAGGCCTATGAAAACCAGTAGCAATTAATATTGTTATTTCAATTTTAGGATTTGCACTTCTAATTCTGGAAAGTAGTATTGGCAGTGTTACTTTACTTGGTACAGGTCTTGTGTGATCACTAGTTATTAATACTAAGTTTTTCTTGCCTTTAACTAATTCTTCTAATTTTGCACTTCCAATTGGGTTATCCAGTGCCTTATTAACAATTTCCTGCTGAGTACTTTCTACTTTAAAAGCATGAGCTTTTGATTCTAAAATTGCTACCAAATTTTTGTTTGGTATTTCAATTTCCAAAAACTGTTTTGAATATGGTATTTTGATATTAGTCATTTATATCCTCCCTACATTGTAAAATATTTTGCTCCAAAGTACGTAATTAATCCTAAGATTGCTACATACGCCAAACAAAATTTTAAAGTTGCCTTTAATATCTTACCTTCAGCTCCTACAATTCCTGTTGCCGCTGTGGCAACGGCAATACTTTGAGGTGAAATCATTTTACCTGCGGTAGCTCCACCAGTATTAGCAGCTGCTAGCCAATAAGGACTCATGTGTAAATTTTTTGCAACTTCTACTTGAAGTGGTCCAAACAATACATTAGATGATGTATCACTGCCAGTTACAAATGTACCTAGTGCACCTATGATTGGGGCAATTAGGGGATAAAAACTTCCTGTTCCTGCAACTAATACCACAGCAATAGATGTTATCATTCCACTATAGCTCATTACCTTTGCAAGAGCTACTATAGCAATTATTGTAATTGCCGTTTTACTCATTTGCGTACAAGTATTCGTAAATACTTTTATTATTTCTTTAACCTTAGCTCCTTGAATAAGCCCCCCTATAAATGTGGCAAGAATTATAAGCGTACCAGGATTAGCAATCCAGGTAAAGGTACTAAGTTTAGCATGTGGGCCAGTAAATATTTGAACAGAAGTTTTTATAGCCGATAATGGTTTATTAATCGCTGGAACAAGCGAGCTTGTAATTAATATAAAAGTTAGAATTAATATAAATGGTACCCAAGCTATTAACGCTTGTTTTAAAGATACCTCAACTTTATCTTTTGCTGCAGTTTTTTTATAAAATACTTTAGCTATTACAACTGTTACAATAATACATAATATTGAACCTATTAGTGCTGGAAGTTCAGGTCCAACATATTTTGCAATTAGAAGTTCTGGCAATGCAAAAGCTAGCCCCGATGCAAGAGAAATAAACACAACTCCTTTTATAGCCTTTACACTTTTACCTGTAAGCATTACTAAAGCTAATGGTACAATTACAATTAATGCAAATAATTGAATTCCAACTGCATACCCCAAAATGACAGGATCAATTCCTGCAACCTTTGCCAAGGTTATTACAGGCAGCCCTATGGCACCAAAAGCTGTTGGTGTTGTATTTGCAATAAGACATATTATTGCCGCAAATACTGGGTTAAAGCCAAGTGCGGCTAAAATACTTGCGGGTATAGCAACTGCTGTACCAAACCCTGCGATTGCTTCAAGAAACCCACCAAAACCCCAGGCAACTATTAAAACTAGTATTCTCCTATCAGTAGTTATGCCTGTCATCATATCCTTTATTACATCCATACTTTTTGTATGAATAGAAAGGTTATAAGTAAATACCGCTGCTATTATTACAACAATTATTGGCCATATTGCCATTGCTGCACCATCTAACGCTGCAGTAAAAGTTTGACCAATTGGCATCTTCCAAACTATGATCGCAAGTACCACTGTAATTACAAGTGTAATTGAGCATGTTTTATGCCCTGGCATTTTCAAGACACCTAGGGACACCATAAGCCATATGATCGGGATAAGTGCTATGAAAAATAATAAATAATCGTTCATCTTTTATTATCTCCTTCCGCTAGTAATATGAATCGATTTATTGAAATCGACTATATAAGACTATTATTTAATCGCCAACCCCTTTATAAGACATTGGCGATGCAATTTGTTTATTTTACTGACAAACTTTTCCTGGATTTAATATATTTTTAGGATCAAACGCAAATTTTATATTTTTCATAAGGTCTATATATACAGGCCCTAATTGTTCAAGCATATATGATTTCTTAGCAAATCCAATTCCATGTTCTCCAGAAACTAAACCTTTTAATTCCCTTGATTTACTATACATTGCTTCAAATACTTCAGCAATCTTCACAGACCATGCCTCATCTGTAAGTTCATCTTTTAAAACATACACATGTAAGTTACCATCACCTGCATGTCCAAAGCTTCTTATTCTTACATCAAACTGCTTTTGAAGTTCATTAGTATACTTAATAAATTCAGCTACTTTATTCCTTGGAACAACAACGTCACATTCATCCATATCGGTTGTTGTTGCTTTAACAGCTTCAAGAAAAGCTCCTCTTGCAGACCAAACAGCTTCTTTACGCTCATCTGTGTCAGTTATAAATACATCAAGAGCGCCTTCTTCAAGGCAAATATTAGCTACACTTTCATATGCTTTTTCTATTTCTTCTATGCTATTACCATCAAAAGTTAATAAAAGATATGCATCTGATGAATTATCAGGGAACTTTTTCCCTAAGAACTCTTCCGCAGCAATAATAACTTCTCTTTGCATAAATTCTATAGCAGTTGGCGCAGATTTTGATTTAACTATCAGGGGAACTGTTCCTATTGCCATATCAAGATTAGGAAAAGGTATTAAAAGTGATACAGCTTTTTTAGGTAGTGGTATAAGTTTTAGTATAATTTTTGTAACTATCCCGAGTGTTCCTTCAGCCCCGCAGATCATGTCTTTTATGCTGTAGCCAGTAGAATTTTTAACTACTTTTCCTCCAACATTAAGTATTTCTCCACTTGGAAGTACTACCTCAAGTCCTCTTATGTAATCTCTAGTTACTCCGTACTTAACAGCCCTCATTCCACCTGCATTAGTGCTTATGTTACCACCAATTGTAGCAGATTTCTCACCTGGATCTGGTGGATAAAATAAATCAAACTCTTCAACATACTTGCTTATCTCCATTAAAAGTACACCTGGCTCAAGCGTTAGCATCAAATTATCTTCATCTATCTCAATTATCTTATTCATTTTGGACATATTTATCATAATTCCACCGTGAATTGGAACTGATGCTCCTACAAGTCCTGTTCCTGATCCTCTTGCCACAACCGGAATCATATTTTCATTTGCATATTTCATAATTTTTGCCACTTCCGCAGTTTCAAGAACCTCAACTAATACATCTGGCATTTTGCTTATTCCACCCATCTCATCATGGCTGAAATCATCATTTATTTGGTCATCTGTAAACACTCTATCACTACCCAATACAGACACTAAAAATTCTATATCCGTAGCATCAAGCTTTTTATATCCCATAATATTGCCTCCTTGATTCTTAATTTAGCATAGTCACTAATTTTAGTGTAAACACTAATTTTCTAATATCTTAACGGTTTACTAAAAGTTACTAACACAAGCTTCTGCTCCACCATTTTTAATGTTTTCAATTAACTTAGGAACTATTTCATATATATCTCCTACTACCCCATAATGAGCTACATTAAATATTGAAGCATTTGAATCTGTATTTACTGCAAATATACGCTCTGAACTATTCATTCCAGCTGTAAATTGAACTGCCCCAGAAATTCCAAGAGCTATTATAAGTTTTGGTTTAACTGTCCTACCAGAAAGGCCTATCTGTTTCTTAGCATCAATCCAACCTGTTTCAATTAATCGTCTTGTCCCAGCAATTTGTGCACCAAGAAGATCTGCCAGTTCCTGAATCATAGCCATGTCCTTTTCTGACTTTAATGCTCTACCAACCGCAATGATTACCTCTGCGTCTGAGATGTTTTCTTCTATCTCTTTTTCTGTTACTTTTAATACTCTAATGTTTGAAGCTAATTTTTCTCTATCTATTTCACAAATTGTGATTTTGCCTTTTGGAGCACAAAGTTTTTCAGGAGCATTCATAAC
>NZ_JAENWL010000135.1 GCF_016650095.1 Clostridium sp.
GACTTTTCAAATGGAAGTCTATACTTAAGTAGAAGTGTAAAATTTCTTCTTAGAATGAAACAAGTACAAAAGTCAATGTATTGATTGACCATAATTATGACGTAATCTATGATTCGTGTGAAAAGGCAAGTCATTTATTAGAATAATTATGCTCTCTAGATTATTTTTCAGGCCCACATCACCCTAATCAAAATAAATTAAAACATAAGAAACCCCCGACAGCACATTTCAGTACCGTCGAGGGTTTCACTGGTTGAGGCGAAGGATATCTAACCCCTGTCCAAAATTCATAGCACCTAGTCATATACTAGTATAAATTTTACTAAGCGACAATTCCTTTTACTTTTAATTTTTCAAGCATATCAGTAGTCATTTTTGCTAAATCATATTCAGCAACAAATCCCCACTCATTTTTAGCACAACTTGAATCCATTGAGTTTGGCCATGAATCTGCGATTCCTTGTCTTATTGGATCTACATCATAATCCATTTTAAAACCTGGTATATGTTTTTTAATTTCAGCAGCTATTTGTTCTGGTTCAAAACTCATAGCTGCAATATTAAATGCATTTCTATGTATTAATTTTGATCCATCAGCTTCTAATAAATTAATTATTGCATTTATTGCGTCTGGCATATACATCATATCCATTTTTGTTCCTTTATCAATAAATGATGTGTATTCACCTGACTTTAATGCTTCATAATATATATCGACAGCATAGTCAGTTGTTCCCCCACCTGGAAGAACTTCATAAGAAATTAAACCTGGAAAACGGACGCCTCTTGTATCAACTCCGAATTTCTTATGGTAATAATCACATAATAATTCTCCAGCAACTTTATTTACACCATACATAGTTGTTGGTCTTTGAATTGTATCTTGGGGAGTATTATCTTTAGGAGTAGCTGGACCAAACGAACCTATAGAACTTGGAGTAAAAAACTTGCATTTCATTTCTCTAGCAACTTCTAATGCATTTACAAGTCCACCCATGTTTATATTCCAAGCGAGTAGTGGTTTTGCTTCAGCTGTTGCTGATAATAGAGCCGCTAAATGTACTAATGTATCTGCTTCATATTTTTTAACAAGGTGAAGCATAGCTTTATGATCAGTTACATCTAATAATTCAAAAGGCCCTGAAGTAACTACTGGGCTATTCTCTAGCCTTCTTAAATCTGTAGCTATTACATTCTCACTACCATAAACTTCTCTCATTTTCATTACGAGTTCTGAACCTATTTGTCCTAAGGCTCCTGTTACTAATATCTTTTTCATTATATTCCCTCCAAATTTAGCCAAATGGCTTGTACTTTTGTAAACTTCTAAGATTTATATGTATAGCCCCAGTTATTAGGTGCTATATTCAAAATATTTCTTTATTTTATTATCTGCATTTCTTTACCAACTTTTTCATAAATCGCTAGTGCATTATCTAACATTTCTTTCGTATGTGCTGCTGTAGGCATATTTCTTACTCTTCCAGCACCTTTTGTAACAGTTGGGAATACTATTGATTTTGCATAAACCCCTTCTTCAAAAAGTTTTTTACTGAATTCTTGAGTTTTAAGTTCATCTCCTATTATGCATGGAGTAATTGGAGTTTCACTATTTCCAATATTAAACCCAAGCTCTTTTAATCCCTTCTTTAGATAATTTGCATTCACCCAAAGTTTATCATGTAATTCAGTGCTTTCTGTAAGTATGTTAATAGCTTCAATAGCAGCTCCTGCTGCCCCTGGAGTTAATGATGTCGAGAATAAGAATGGTCTAGCCCTAACCATGAGCCAATCAATTAAGTCTCTTGTTCCAGCTACATATCCGCCTACAACTCCAATAGCTTTTGATAATGTACCAATTTGGAAATCTATTTTATCAGAAAGTCCAAAGTGGTGTACAGTACCAGTACCTTTTCCCATTACTCCTGAACCATGAGCATCATCTACATATGTTATTAAGTCGAATTCTTGTGCGATCTTAACAATTTCCGGTAACTTAGCCACGTCACCATCCATTGAGAATACACCATCAGTAATAACCATGATTTTTTCATATAAGCCTGATTCTACTGCTTCTTTTGCTTTATTTCTTAAATCTACCATATCAGAATGTTCTACTCTTATTATTTTCGCACCGGATAATCTGCACCCATCAATTATTGATGCATGATTTAGGGAATCTGAAAGAATAGCATCTTTTTTATTCATTACCGCTGAAATTGCTCCCATATTACAATTGAATCCTGACTGGAAAGCAATAGCTGCTTCTGTATGTTTAAATTCAGCAAGTTTCTGTTCCAATTTAGTATGAATATCTAAAGTACCATTTATTGTTCTAACCGCACCTGCACCCGCACCATATTTCTTAGTTGCTTCAATAGTAGCTTCAATCATTCTAGGACTCGTAGCAAGACCTAAGTAGTTATTTGAAGATAAATTGATTAATTCTTTATCCCCGATTGTAATAATAGGTCCATTTGAACTTTTCAGTACATTTATTACATTATACAAACCTTTATTTTTTAAATCCTGTAAATTTTCTGCAAGAAAATCGTGTAAAGCTTTACTTCCCATAATGAAAACCTCCATTTAATTTATTTGTTTTATACACTTATAATATTATATTGTATCAAGCGTATAATATATTGCACGTCTGTTTATTTTATTATAACATATGTGCAATATATTATACATCGGAATATCAAAAAAAATAATTGTTTACACTTAAGATATAATTATAATCACTCAAAGCGGTCTTAAATATTGAGAATTTCATAAAACTATGATAAGATTAAACTGCATGTGTGGAATATATTACATAACCAAAAGGAGCAAACTTTGAATAATATCAATTTAATTATAGGGAATAATCTTAATACATATCGTAAAAAAAGAGGCTATAGTCTGGATAGAGTTGCTGAAATGACTGGTGTTAGCAAAGGTATGCTTGCCCGAATTGAAAGGGGAGAAACCAACCCATCCATCTCCACTCTGTGGAAAATTGCAAATGGTCTTCATATTTCTTCTACTTTCTTACTCGAAGCAGAACCTAATGACTTAGTCATAGTTAAGAAGAACAATACCACACCTATTACTGAAGGCAATGATAAGTTTAGTGTTTTTCCTACTTTCGCCTTCGATTCTAACAAAAAATTCGAAGTGCTTGTAGTAGATCTTGACGTTGGATGTATACATTCTTCTGAACCTCATGAAAATAATGCTGAAGAATATCTATATGTGAGCAAAGGCGAATTTCAATTAACCATTCAAGGTACTAGTTATAATCTCAGCGAAGGGGATTCAATAAAATTTCTTGCCGATAAAGCTCATGAGTACAGAAATAACTCTAAAGAATTAGCCCGACTTCATATTATTATTTATTATAACAACAATATGTAATTATAATATTTTTAATACTAAATACAACGTATGTGGTTGAATGTCCTTTATAAAGCCATAAGAAAATTAAATCCTTATGGCTTTATAATAAATTACAATTATGATATAGTTTTTTGTGCATTAATTACTTCCAGCTAAGTATCCTGTAGAAAATGCCATTTGAAGATTATATCCACCTGTTTCAGCATCAATATCTATAACTTCTCCAGCGAAATAAAGGTTTTTTATAAGCTTTGATTCCATAGTCGAAGCATTTATCTCTTTGACTTTAACTCCACCTGAAGTTACTTGAGCTGCTTTAATTGATAAAGTTTCTCTAACTGTTAGCTTCATTTCCTTCATATAAGCAATTATCTTATTCTCGTCTGTCTTCTTTAAATCACTAATCTTAACGTCGGTTAATCCTAACAGGTCAAAGATTTCCTTTAAGAAGTTTTGTGGAAGAATACCTTTTAAATTATTAAGTACAGTCTTATTTACATTGCACCTCATAATTTCTGATATCTCATCCTTAGATTTATCTTTTAAAAAATCTAAAGTAACCTCTACTTCTCCCTCTACTAAAGCTTTGCTTATATATGATGAAAGCTTTAATACCGCTGGTCCTGATATTCCAAAATGAGTAAATATCATATCACCAAACTTCTCTATTCTATTCTTTTTAATCTTAGCTGAAATTACAACATCCTTCATTGCAACTCCTTGTAAACTCTTAACAAAATCTTCCTTTATAACTAGTGGAATCAAGGCTGCATATAAAGGTGTTATAGTGTGTCCGTTTTTCCTTAATACTTCAAACATAGAGCCATCTGAACCAGAATCTGGGTAACTCTTTCCTCCAGTTGTAACAATTACTTTTACCCCTAGAATCCGCTTACCATCATCAGTTACTACCCCTTTAGTTTCTCCATCCTCAACTATTAACTCATGGACTTTACTGTTGTACATAATCTTAACGTTATTTCTTGCTAAATCAGCCTTTAATAATTCTATAACTTCATCGGCCTTATTACTTTTGGTATATACCTTTTGGTCAAGTTCTTCCTTATATTCTAATCCATTCCCTTTAAAGTATTCTAAAAGTTGCTGGTTTGAAAATGTATAAAGAGCACTGTATAAGAATTTCTTATTGCTTACTATCTTATCAAAAAATTCCTCTATATCTCTATTATTTGTAATGTTGCATCTGCCTCCACCTGTAAGTTTTAGCTTGGCACCAATTTCTTTATTTCTTTCTATTAATATAACTTCACTATTTTTTGCTGCACTAATGGCTGCCATAATACCTGCAGGTCCTCCGCCAACAACAATGACTTTTAACATACATACACCTCACTAAGTTTCATAATCTTATTTTTATTTAAATTGTATTTAACCACATTTAAGCCTGTGTAAGTTCCAATTATATATGAAAAGTATGAAAGTGTATATGCTTAAATCCCTATGTCAATTTAAAGTCTTTATATCTTCTTTTGAAAGATCTTATGTGATTTCTTTAAAAGTTCATCTGTATATGATGTAATATGCTTATAAACATTTTCGTTCATCTCTTTGTAAAGCTTCACATTTTCATCAATTGGCATAAAAGTGTCTCTACGTTTCACCATATGCTCAATCGCTTCTTCCCTTCCCTTATAAACTCCAAGTGCTAAGGCTGTACATATTGCAGCTCCCATGCTGGCAGACCCATTTACCACATTTCTGTAAGCCGGTACGCCAAAGACATCAGCAAATATTTGCATAAAGAGTTCTCCATTTGATCCGCCACCACTAACAACAATATTAGATATTTCTATACCTCGTTCATCACACATCGCCTCAGCATAATTCTTCATTGTAAATGCGATACCTTCAAGCATGGAGCGAAACATGTGTTGACCCTTATGCGTACCGTTAAACCCAATTATCATACCACGCTCATACAACTTATCAGGGCGCGCTAGCCAGTTAAGCACTGTATAAAGGCCACAACATCCGGCTGGCACATCTGCTCCTAGAACATTTAGATACCCTTCTGGTGTCATACCTCTCTTTTCAGCTTCATTAACAATATCACTACCTAGAAGATCCTTTATCCATGTAACAGTTGCCATACCACGCCTTATACCGCTACTTTCATAAAGCCATTCGCCTTTGGTAGCTCCTGGATTGCTCCAGTAGTTCACTGTACTCGGATTATTTTCTTCTCCAACCATCATTGAGGTAATATAAGTACCTAATGATACTAGGACTGTTCCATCATTTACAAGCCCTGCACCCAAACCTTCAACTGCTTTGTCATTTGCGGTTGACACTACTCTCACACCTACTGGTATACCTGTCGCCACGCTAGCTTTAGCTGTAATTTCACCCATAATCGACGAAGGATCAACAAGATCAAACAACATTTCTCTTGGTGTAGTAAATTCGTCAAACTTTTCTTGATCTTCAAACCATTCCAAAGTCATTGGATCTATTGGCCAAGGACCTACATAGTTGGATCTTGTATCCTTTGTCTCACCAGTCAGTCTATAAGTTAGATATCCTGTTGAAGTCGTTACATACTTCACATTGTCATCATCATGTTCATAAGGTCTTGATAATCTAAGATCCATCCAGCTTTGCAACGGTGATGCCAAATCACCATTTTCTTTAACCAGTGCACGACAACACCTAATCGAGCCAAGTCCAACTCCTATAATATCTTTTTTATCACCATGGAATTTTTTAAACATTTCATCACAAGCCAGCTTCAAGCTATCCCATAAATCATCACCAGGATGTTCTGCTCTACCATTTTGACCCAGCTCGATTTGTCGAAGCTGTAATGTATGAGAGCAAATCTCTGTTCCTAATGTATCAAAAATGGCTACTTTTGTACTTTGTGTTCCACCATCAATTGCTATAATATATTGATTTATCATACGCTTCCTCCTATGCTAGATTGTTATTTACTATCATACTATCTCATTAAATAACCACCATCAACAGCTAAAACAGAACCATTTACAAATTGAGAAGCTTTACTTGCTAAGAATACTGTCGCTCCCATTAAATCATGAACATCTCCCCATCTGCCCTCTGGTGTATGTTCCATAATCTTTTTATTCCTTTCTGGATCATTCATTGAAAATTCTGCAGCTTTAGTTTTAAAATATCCTGGTGCAATACCATTAACTTGAATATTGAATTGTGCTAATTCATCAGCATATGTTCTTGTTAAACCAGCGATACCAGCCTTTGAAGCAGTATAAGCTGGTGACCATTGTCCGCCGAGGTAAGATAACATTGAACAAATGTTAATAACCTTGCCGCTCTTTTGTGGAATCATATATTGTATAGCTTCATGAGTCATTTCAAATGCTGCTGTAAGATTAATAGCTATCATTGGATCCCATTCTTTTCTACCAAACTCTAGTACTGGTTTAATTAAACAAATCCCTGCACAGTTTACTAAAATATCCACTGAGCCTAATGTTTCAGCACATTTATCAATTATTGCCTTAGGAACACCTGGTTTTGTCATGTCCCCTTCCATATATACCACTTTTACGCCTTCTGCTTCGATTAGCTTATTAAATTCTGGATCATCCGGCATAACACTTGGAATTAAGATATTTGCTCCTGCTTTTGCGAGCGCTAGAGAGAATGCCTGACCTAGTCCAGTGTTACCACCAGTTACAATTGCATTTTTGCCTTTTATCGAAAAATAATCCATTTTAAAATCTGTAATATTAATTTTTATTCCCCCATTCTATTTTTATTTGTTTTTTCTATTAACTTATCAATAAACTCTATGGCATCTCCTTCAACAACAATATCTGCCAAACTACAAATAGGAGCATCCTTATTTATATTTACTGAAATTATATTTTCAACATTTTTTAATCCTTCAATATGTTGAAGTGATCCATAAATCCCTAATGCAATGTATAATTTGGGGCTCACAGTTTTTCCTGATTGCCCTACTTGAATACTTCGAGAGGCAATCCCACTATCAACAATGCTTCTACTAGCAGATACCATTCCATTCAATTCATCTGCTAATAAATA
The DNA here is from genome assembly GCF_016650095.1 of Clostridium sp. Lineage (GTDB taxonomy): Bacteria > Bacillota > Clostridia > Clostridiales > Clostridiaceae > Clostridium_AD. The sequence goes on from NZ_JAENWL010000135.1 coordinate 7,432, forward strand.
TAGATGTTCAAAATCTCCTATTACACCAGCGCCACCAGAAATCAAAATTTCACTTTCTCTTATATCTTTTACATTTTCTTTTTCTTTTGTTTCAAGTAGTCTAATCTTGCTTGGTTCCAATGTAGTTGGTTTAAAGTGAATCTTTTCTGTTTTCTTCAAAGAATCTGTGGTACTTACAAATACATTTGGTCTTACACTCATCATAATGGTTTTACAATTCCTGTTAACAATACCGGCAAAAATTTTTCCACTAAAGGCTGGTCTTACCATCTCCACTTGACCATTATTATGCTCAATGGCTGTAACATCTGCAACTAAGCCAACTTTAAGTCTCATTGATAGTCTTGGTGCAAGCATCCTACCTAAGTATGTGGCTGGAATAAGTATGCTATCAAAATCATAAGTATGATGTAATTCTTCTATGCAATTTGTTATGTTTTGAATATCATAATTCTTTATCTCTTCATTTTTAATGGTAATTAGATAATCAAATTTCCCATCAATTAATCCATCATTATGATTAAAACAAATAGCATAGGTTTCATATTCACTATCTTTATATATCTGACTTACTGCTTCTAATAAATCTATGGAGTTCTGAAAATCTTCTTCATCAAAGTAGATTAAACTTTTATTCATAATCAAACAAACCCCTTAGCTTTTAAAAATTTATACACCACATCAATTCCTTCATCATCATTACGTACAACCACTTTTTCTTTCTTCTGAAGCTTCCTCGTAAATGTTCTATTAACTTTAGTTAATGACCCAGAAGTACCAACTTCATCATTAAGAAACACCAACTCTTCATTTGTAATAACTGATAACCTATCTCTTACATTAAGCTCTAAATCCTTGTATTTTACAAAAGGTAATTTATATTTGCTCTGTTTTCCTATACTTAGAACACTTGGAAGTGCCATCTCGTATTTTGAGAGGTTTTTTTCACAATCAACCTCAACTATCACACTATCATTTTCCAAACTCTCCTCATATACCTTCACAATATTAGATAGCTGACTAATTTGTAATATTTCAGCAAGTTGCGCCGGGATGTGGGCAGTATCGCCATCCAAGGAATGACTTCCAGTAAGAATGAAATCATATTCCTTATCCCTTA
>NZ_JAENWL010000249.1 GCF_016650095.1 Clostridium sp.
CACTATATATAACAATATCAGCATCCTTTCCAATTTCTAAGCTTCCAACTTTGTCTTCTATACCAAGTATTTCAGCCGCATTAATAGTTATTGCCTTTAGGGCTTCATTTTCATCCATACCCTCTCTTGCAGCAATACCTGCACATACTGGAAGATATTGAAGGGGAATAACAGGATGATCCGTTATTATTGCTACTTTTAAACCTGCTTTGGATAAAATCCCAGGAGTTTCAAAAGTTAGATTTTTAAGTTCTACTTTTGATCTATTAGAAAGTGATGGACCTAATATTATGCCCTTTTGAATACCTTCTTTTAAATAATCTATAATTAAATGCCCTTCTGTGCAATGATCAAGAGTGATATCTATATCAAATTCCTTTGCAATCCGTAGAGCCGTAAGGATATCGTCAGCCCTATGAGCATGCGCTTTTAGAGGTATTTCTTTCTTTATAACCTTGGCTAAAGCTTCCATTTTGATGTCAAATTCAGGAGCTTTATCAGGGCATTCTAAGAGATTATTTTGTTTTTCTACATACAATTTTGCTTTAATAAGATTTTCTCTTAGAATTGCAGCAGTTCCCATTCGTGTGCTGGGGGATTTTTTCTGATCATGATATACTCTTTTAGGATTTTCTCCAAAAGCAACCTTCATAGCAAGGCACTCATTTACAATCATATCATCTATTCTATTTCCATATGTTTTAATAACTGCAAACTGTCCACCAATTACATTAGCACTCTAACACATTATCACGTTTCTATAAATATCACATTGTATGTTATTAAGAAGTAAGGAAAGGTAGGTTTAGCCATGCATAGAGATTCGAGAATAATCCAATGTAGCTTCAAGAAGACCACTCGTGATGTTAGGATATACACTTATGTAAACTCTTTAGAAGAAATGTCAGACTTTGTAAAAGATATGTTCAAGTACGAATAAGATAGAAAGGTTAAAAAAATAAATGGATATACTTATATTGTAGTAATAATTGGAATGTTCATGTTTGGATTTTTATCAAAAGAAATTTTCGTTATAATGATAGCGAATAAGGGCATCAATGGAATTACAGATATAGTATTTAGATAACCTTTTTATAATAAATCACATCTAACTGGGGAGTTAAATCCCCTGTCTACATAGTAAGTAAGATAGCGAGGTGAAGCAATCTAAAAATTCTAAGTAAAACACAAAAGCTTCATATCTAAAGTAGCTTAAAATTAATATACGGTGGATTAAAACCACGTCTAGTATGATAAACTATATGAATTTAAATAACTAAAAGTATATACAATTTACAAGAATATTGTAAATACATTGAAAATATAGTAAAATATTATTATATTTATAAATTAAGGGGGGATAATTTTTATGAAATGTTCAAAATGTGGAAACGATAATCTAGAGGATGCTTTATTTTGCAGTAAATGTGGTGCTAATACAAGTGATATTAAAATAAGTGTTGATGAAATTAGTACTAAAGAAAAAAAATCTAGAAATACTATAAAAAGTTTATTAATCTCAAATAAAAAATTTATTAAATATGAAATTATAGGTATTATATCAATTTTTATTATAATCGCGGTTATTTTTTCGCAAAATAGCCCTGCAAAAGAATTTGAAAGAGCAATAAATAATAACAAGCCTGTAGAGGCTAGTAACATTTACAGTAGTAAAATCGAAGGAACTGGTAGTGATGAAGAAAAAGTCCTAAAATCCTTAAATTCAGATATAAAAAATATAGAAACTGATTTTATGAAAAACAAATTGAACTACACTGATGCTATTGCAAAGCTTAAAAATATACAAGATATAGGAATACCATCAATTCAAGGACAGGTATCAATATCAAAAGAAAATGTAGAAAAATTAAACGTTTCGAGGACTTCTTTTAAAGTAGGAAGTGAATTTTTAAAAAACAAAGACTATAAAAATGGTTTAACTGAACTTAAAAAAGTAATTAATGTAGATGAGAATTATAAAGATGCACAAGAACTCATTAGTAATTCTATTAAAGAATACAAAGCTGTTATATTAAGCGAATCACTAGCATTTACAAATAAAAAAGATTATGATTCAGCAATATCGCTATTAGCTAGTGCGCTCATTATAATTCCAAATGACTCAGATATTACAGCAAAAAAATCGATTTATGAAAAATCAAATGAAGTTAAAAAAGCTGCTGAGTTAAAAAAGAATATAGCGTCTACTAAAGCAAATCAACAAGTCACAGTCGAATCATCTACTATTATCGTACAGGCTTCAGAATATAAATCTCTCTACCCTGATATGATTCGAGTACTTATTCGAAACAAGTCTAATAAAATAGTAAAAAACATGAAGGTATCGTCTTTAGCATATGATAGTAATTTATTACCTATCAAAGTAAAAACAGAATATTTATTTACAAGTGCGCCTTTCGAATTTATAGGAATAGCTGATAATGTAAATATTGTACCTGGTGCTGTTTTTGGTGATGGAGTTGGTTGGAATTTAGACGAACAGCATGGTATAAGTAAAGTGCTTTCTTGTGTTAAAGAGGTCGAATATTATGATGGTACTACTTGGATAAATCCATATTATGAATATTGGATTGAACAGTATAAAGAGAAATCATTAAAATAAACATCATTCTTAAACATATCTAAAATAGAAATTACAGTAAGGGCTACTATGCCCTTACTTTTTTATTACTATAATCTAATAAAAAATTAAGAAGTTGTAAAGAAGTCTCTATAATTAATAAGTACATTACCAAACTAACATAAGCTTTGTGGAAATAAAAAACTATCCTTTTTATTATTTAACTACCAACATTAACTAATAATCAGTAAAGTGTCTTAGAAGTCACATATGAACGTTTAATGTACATTCTAAAGGCATAACAATTGTACATAACGCACGTCAATTATAAGACACTTTAATATTGGCTTATGTACTTATACCTAATAATTTTTATGATTGATTGTGGTGGGAATTTGATGGTATAACATTTATGATACTTTAATAGTGTTATATTTTTTGGATATATACATATTGAAACTAATAAGATAATAAAGGAAATCATTACATTTTATAGAATTAAATATATTAACATCATAATTTATAAAAAGAGGTGCTAATTATATGAAAAATAAGGTTAAATATGTAGGGATCGCTTTAACTATTGTAGCTATTATATTATTAGTTGGAGTGGCTGGATTTACAAGTAGAACAAGAACTTTAGAAAAAAAAGAATTCACTGTTGAATTTAATCAAAGCAAGGAATTCATTGATAACGCTAATGATTTAAGTATTTCTCAAATAAAAATCATAAAAGATTTTGAAACGAAGTATTTATCGTCTAATCATTATAAAAATACTCAATTTAGTAATATATTTATACCCTTTCTTAAATCCAAAATGACGGATGGATTGACTTCCCATGATGTTACTTATATGAATAAACTTGTTGATGTCTCAAGTGTATTTGTTGTAACCTCTAATGATGAAATTAAAACATTACGCACAAAGCTAATAGATGAAACAAATATTATAAAGAATGCTACTCGTTATGTACATGAGACAAGCATTTCTTCAGAACCAAGTAAGCCATATATAGGAATGACAGAAGTTGATTTAGTAGAATGTGCATGGGGACAACCTGAAGATGTCAATAAGACTACAACAGCATATGGAATTTCTAAGCAGTATTGCTATTCAGGAAACAAATATGTATATGTGGAAGATGGAATTGTAACAACAATACAAGACTAGAAAAAAGGAGCTAACTATGATGAAATTTAAAAAATTAAGTATATTATTATCTATAATTATATTAAGTGTAGCATCATTTGTCGGATGTAGTGAAAATACTAAGTCAACAGACGCACTTGTAACTGCTCAAATTATCTCTAAAGATACAACATTTCAAACTAAATTAACGGAAGTAAAAAAGCAAATTACAAGGTCTGCAAAATTTGTAGGAGACATAGAAAATATCAATAATTTTATAGATGAAAATATAAACAAAAATGAAGTTAAAATTGATTTATGTAATTTTATAATAGTAAAATGGAATGTGGATTTAAAAAAAGGGGAAGAAAATATTAATGAAAATTTAGTGGAAGTATTGTTAAATGTAAAAGAAGATTATCCTGAAAATGTAGCTATAGGAAGTTTATACGCTCAATATCAGAATTACAAAGATGATTTATCCTATAAAGAAGCTTTAAAAGAAGTAACTGAAAATCCACCTATTGCTAAAAACTTAACCTCAGAAGATGGAATATTAGAATTAATAGATTATAAAAGTGAAAATGGCTATATTGTTGGTACAATTAAAAATACTTCAAATAATAGTTACAGATATGTTGGAGTAAATATTAATTTATTAGATAAGGATGGTAATCTAGTTGGAAGCACCCTTGCTAATGTTAAAAATTTACAAGGTTATAAAAGTTGGAAATTTAAAGCAATAGTTATAGAAGAAGGAGTAACAAATTTTAAAGTAATAAATATAGATGCAAGTAAATAAAGTTAAATGTTCACATATATATTGTAGGGGGCATGGAAATGATTTGTAAAAAATGTGGGGTTGAATTAAGTGAAGAAAGTATGTTTTGTAATATCTGTGGGGGAGAAGATTTTAAATAAAGAGGAAATCAATAATAGTACAAATGTAGAAGTTATTGATGAGGACGAAATATATGACGATACTTCGAAAAAAAGAGAAAAGAAAAAAATAAACAAAAAATTCCTAATTGTTATAGCATTTATTGTTATGTTGGTCGGAGTGGTAGGAAGTTCTGCGATAATAAGTAATTTAAAACAAAATGAATTTACCACGAAATTAGGTCAATGCAAAGAAATAATTGAGGATACTGACACAATTATTAGTCCTGAACAAACAAAGTTTATAGAAAAATTTGTGAATAAATATTCTGTAAATGATAGTTATTATTATACTCAATTTTTAGATCAGTTTGTAACTTATTTTAAGATTAAAATGGAAGAAGGATTAGCATTTAATGATGCAGATGATATTAATAAACTAATTGTCGTTTCGCAGTTAGGTGAACTAAATTCTAATAAGGAGATAGAAGATTTGCGTTTGAAATTATCACCTTCTCCTTATATTGAGGAAACACTATCTGAATCAACACAATCTTCAGAACCATATATAGGAATGTCTGAAGATGATTTAAGGAAATGTGTATGGGGTTCACCAAAGGATGTTAACACAACTACTACAGCATATAAAATTTCTAAACAGTTTTGTTATACTGGAAATAGATATGTATATGTGGAAGGTGGGGTAGTAACATCAATACAAAATTGAAAAAGATACATATTAAAAATAGTATTAAGATGGTTAACTATAATGAAATTTAAAATTTAGGCATCAATTGTGGAATAATTTAATATAATTAGGTTTATGTTCTTTAATAACGTTTAACGAGCTATTTATCACATATTTTATAAAGATGATACATAATCATAATAGTGATATATAATATTATTATTATAAATAAATGAGAGTAAGTGGTGAATATATGAATAATTATGCATTTAATGAATTTACAAATATAATTTTAAAGTTTACAAACGAACCCGATATAGAAAAAGCACTATATGTTTTAGCTAGAAAAGGACAAGTTGGGAGATTGAGCATGTCTAAAATAGACAATTCGAAATTTGCTGATGCTATAC